>CAXMSI010000065.1:0-9138 GCA_964196085.1 uncultured Acidimicrobiia bacterium
GCCGACCACGAGGAAAGTCTGACTTCCTACTCAACAGAGACACCCGAGTAATAGCACTACAAACCCGCAGCGAAGGCCCTGAAAGCCGAAGTGCCCGCTTCAGTGATTGCTGCCGCATGGCCGAACACGGCAATCTTGAACTCCCGACGAGAAAGTACCCGGATCGAATCGTCAATCTCCTTGGTGGGAGCGTTGAACCACCCTCGAACTACCTCGCCCTTCTTGTTGGCCGAGGCAGCGTCACCGACCAACATCACCCCTCCTGATCGGTTCAGCAAAAACGACAAGTGGCCATCGGTGTGCCCGGGCGTCGCAATGGCAGTGAGATCTCCAGCGAGCGAAAGCGTCTCGCCCGCTGAGACGAGCTGATCAATCTCCACTGGGTCGGTGTGACCCATGAGCTTGGACAACGGTCGGAGAAACTTGAACCGATCCATGACCGGCGGGAACGGATACGGAGCTGTGCCTTCGACTGCGGCAGCATCGGTATGTGAGCACATCACGTCGCAGTGTGAAGCTGCTTTGAGGGTGGCAGCTCCACCACAGTGGTCCCGGTGTGCATGTGTCAGCACAATGTGCTGGATATCCAGGACAGTCCGCCCAATGGCACTGAGGCCATCCACGATGGGCTCGGTTTGGCCGGTGAGGCCAGAGTCGATGAGCGTTACCCCGTCGTCCCCATCCACGATGAACGCGTGATATTTCTGGCCTACCTGATACAGCCCGTCGGAGATCTTCTTCATGAGCCGATACTAGGCCAAGATCAGCTCGACCCGCCTGCCGTTGGTTCTGAAACCCACCCAATCAAAAGAATGGCTGCAGCTACATCAACCGCAACTGCGATCGCCACTGGGTACACCAACCCCCCAGCTTCAAACAACACGGGACCAACTGCAGCTCCGATAGCTCGGGAGACTCCCATAGCAACAGCCACTATCGAAAGATATCGAGCTCTCCCCGTTTCGTGCATGGCAGTCGCGAGAGGGAACATGGACACAATTGTCCACTCAAAACCAAAGAGGCCTACCGCAAACATGGCCAGGCCCAATGTTTGAGAGCCATTGAATTGGCCAAGGAGCGTGAACGCAACAATGGAGATCAACAAACCCCCCAGTATCGAACGCTTCTTTCCTAATTGGTCGGTGATGCCGACCGTGAAACCTTCGCCAAGCAGCTCAGCCGACGCTAGGACTACCGCTGAAAGCCCAAGGGCCGAGATACTCAGTCCAAAAGAATCCTCGAGCCAAGCTCCAAAGACCACAAACAACACTTCCGCCGCAAGGGCGAAAAGAGCAACGACCCCCAAAAGCGACCATGAGGACCGAGTGAGATTGAGCGGGGCAAGCTTTGTGGTCGGCGCGGGGCTATCGGGCTCCATAAACCGGCCTGTAAGCAACAGCCCAACCAAAGCAAGGGTTGCAAGTACCCAAAACGGTGCCTGCCACCCACGCTGGTCAATCAGCCAGCCGGCGAACGGTGCTCCTAGCAGGAGCGATCCACCCCACGACAACTCGATCAACCCCATCTTGCGGGCACGCTGTTCGTACGGCACCTGATCAGAGATATACGCCTGCACGGTGACATCAAACATCGACTTACCGAGTCCATATAACGCGAACCCAGCAAGTGCACCCCAGAAGGCTCCACCTATCACGCTTACGGCCATGCCAACCACGAACACGGCAAGGGCGACCCGGATCGCCTTTCGCCTTTCTTCTCCCTTGCCCACGGAGCGAACAACCACAGGAGTCGCCACCGCTGCCAGCCATCGGGCCGAGACGAGCAGGCCGGCCCGAGACAGAGGAATCCCCAGCCCTCGTGCGATTATGGGTAAGAAGGGGTATACGAATCGAAAAGCCGTATTGAGTACCAGGCGGAGGGCGCCTAGGAAAGCAATGGATTGATTGGTACGACGCTGCTCGATCACGGCAGAAGTGTAGGACTAAGGCGGTGCGATGCCCCTGCAGCGCCCAGGCTGGTAACCTCCACCGTCAATATTCACTACACGAGTCACTGCAAATGAGGTATCCATGTCGTGCCGCCTATTGCTCCCTCTCCTGAGCTTCGCATTGATTGCAGCGGCTTGTGCCACCGAAGCTAAGCCGGATGCGACGGCAAGTACCCAAGCACCTCGTTCCTCATCACAAGCCACCCAACCCTCCGAGCCAACGGTGACTACCTCACCGGCTACGACTGTCGCCCCAGCAACTACGCCACCCTCAACGCAAGCCCTTCCCGAGCCGACCCCCACCGGAACTCCTGATGCCCCATTGGCCATGGGAACAGGCGACGAGTTCGTTTACGACTACTGGGGCAGCGTTTGGACGGGTTCCCTGACAGGGCTCACCTCCACCGGTCTCAGCGTATTCAACGAAGAGGGCACCTGCGTGCTGTTGCTTGGTTCAGTCACCCCAGCCAACGCTCTGGGCGGAATAGTCTCAGAGAGTTTCGATGCCCCCAACTTCTCGCTTCTATCAGAAGGCAGGATTGTTGAGCCGGGCTTCTCTGACTGCGACGTTGAAGCGGCCGAGGATCTGGGATACGGTTTGCTGTACGACGCCTCGGTTACAGAAGGCACTACTTTTCCGTTCTATGTCGAGTTCTACTTCCCTGGCGACTTGCCACCCCTCGATCTCATGATCATGGGCGACCCAACTTCTGACGACGCTAACTACTACCTACCCGGTGAGCCTGTAGGGATGCCAACCCCAACGTTTAGGACCGGTGCCTCTCCTCGGAGTTCCTACGATGTATTGGCCGTGGGACCTGCCACTCCGTTCATCTATGAAAACTGGGACACGGTGTGGGAGGGCTCAATTGAGGGTCTCGTTAGCACGCCGCTCGGATTCTTCGCCGACGGAGGCCTGTGTGTCGCCGTGGTTGGATCCATCACAGCGACCTCCATTGGAAGTGGCATCGTTGCCGACGGCTTCACCGCTCCCAGCATCTACCTACTCGTAGACGGACACCTGATCGACGGAGCGTTTGGTGAGTGTGACACCGGGCCGCTCGAGTCCGAAGGCTACGGCTGGGCCCTTGATGCCGACGTGACCGTGAACACTGAGTTCCTGTTCTACCAAGAATTCTATTTCAACCTCGGTGAACTCCCAGAGATCGATGTTGTCGTTGTTGGAGATCCAACAACCGAAGGCGCAATCCTCTACGAACCCACGATTATTCGACCGTAGACAGACGAGGTCGGGTTGGTACCCGACGACCCTTTTGATGTCTCGGGGCCACGTCGTGTGGGAATATCGAGGGGCATTTGGAGTTGTAGCCAGCACACGCTTCAAAGGATTTTGCAATGACGACACGTACCCGACCACGCATCCAGACTGAGCCCGCCTTCCAACGCGTTCGCGCAACGGTTGGCGGAAAGGCCATCGCCGACTCAAGCAACGTGAAACTTGTTTGGGAAATCAAGTGGTACCCCACCTTCTTCTTCCCAATCGAAGACGTCGACTTCGAACAGCTGACAGCAACGGACCGGGTGGATCACTCACCCCGCAAGGGCGACGCTCAACTGTTTGATCTCTCCATCGACGGAGAGGTTCGTACTGATGCCGCAAGGGTGTACTACGAGACCGACGTTGAGGAACTGAAGGGACACGTCGCCTTCAAATGGGACGCCATTGACGCCTGGTATGAAGAGGACGAAGAACTCCTGACCCATCCCAAGGATCCTTTCACCCGGGTCGATATCTTGCAGAGCTCACGTAACGTACGCGTCGAGATCGACGGCGTCACCGTCGCTGAGTCGAACATGCCCAAGATGCTCATCGAGACCAAGATGCCTCGACGCTACTACCTGCCCCAGACCGACGTCCGCATGGATCTGCTTACTCAAACCGACCTCCACACAGACTGCCCCTATAAGGGCCGAGCTTCGTATTGGAGCGTAACTGTGAACGGAACTACCCACGAGAACGTAGTGTGGGGATACCCCTACCCGACTCCTGAAAGTGCCAAGATTGCCGGCTATGTGGCATTCTGGGACGAGAAGCTCGACGTTTACGTGGACGGTATTCTGCAGGATAAGCCCAAATCAATCTTCTCCTAACACACAACTAGACACCCCCTAGCCTCACTAGGGTTCCAGCGAACAATGCCCCGATCCAACCCCGGGGTATTGTTCGCGTCATGGCTATGGGAAGAGCCGGGAGGCAGCCTCATTTGGAGCCAATACTGACTCTGCTACATCGTTCAATAACTGCTGGCCTTGCGGCGACGTAAGCTTCTCCTCCACCTGCGCTGCAATCAGCTCAACGAGGCGTGTCTTCACTTCGGCTGCGAGTCGAAGCCGGCGGCGTGTATCCAGCTGACCAGTCGCTATGAGATGGACCCGATGCGATTCAACTGCATCCCATACTTCTTGGGCACCCTCGCCCTCAAGCGAATTGGTCATGACGATAGGTGGCCGGTACCCAGTGTCATCTTGCTGGCCGGTGATATGACTGAGATCTAACATCATATTGAGATCTCGACGGGCATCTTCTGCTCCGGGACGGTCGGCCTTGTTCACCACAAACACGTCCGCCACCTCCAGGAGTCCAGCCTTGTTGGCTTGCACTGCGTCTCCCCAGCCAGGTGTTACGACAACAACTGTGGTGTCAGCTGTGCCTGCCACATCGACCTCAACCTGACCAACACCCACGGTCTCAATAATGATGGGTTCATACCCGCAGGCATCAAACGCGCGGATCGCACCTGGAACGGCCAAGGCAAGACCTCCCGAATGTCCACGTGTGGCCATCGATCGTATGAAGGCCTGATCGCCGGCGACGTCGTTCATACGAACCCGGTCACCAAGGATCGCCCCGCCCGTCAGTGGCGAGGACGGGTCTACAGCAAGAATCGCAGGCCTTTTGCCTGCCTCGACAAGCAACCGCGTGAGCTTGCTAGTCAGTGTGGACTTTCCAGCACCAGGGGCTCCAGTGATGCCAACCACATGGGCACCGGCAGCCAAGGGGTGAGCTAACTGGGTGAGCCGCTCAGCTGGCCGCCCACCTCGTTCCACAACAGTCAGCAACTGACCGAGAGCCCTGCGCTCGCCCGCCCGCGCTCGCTGCAGCAAAACCTCAGAATCGTAGGAGCCACTCACAACGCTCTCCGCTCAGCAACCGCATCGGTGACAGCTGCCACGACCTCGACAGCCGAAGCCCCTGGTCCCAAGATGGCCGCTATTCCAGCGCCTTCGAGCTCACCAGTGTCGATATCAGGAACGATTCCACCAACAATGACCGGCACATCAAGGTCGGCCTCCCTCAACGCCTGCACCATGGCAGGGGCCAATGTCAGATGACCTGCATTGTGCATCGACAGGCCTACCGCATCGGCATCTTCTTGCTCCACTGCGGTCACAATGCTGCGAGTGGTCTGGCGAAGCCCCAAATAGATCACTTCCATCCCCGCATCGCGAAGGGTCCGGGCGACAATCTTGATGCCTCGGTCATGTCCGTCGAGCCCCAGCTTGGCGAGTACTACTCGTATTTGATCACTCATTGGTCACACAATCGATCGTTCGACATAGGTCCCAAACACCGATTCCATGGCGGATGAGATCTCTTCCAAGGTAGCGTAGACCTTCACAGCATCGATGATGGCTGGCATCAGGTTGCGCGAAGCATCTGCTGCGGCTGCAGCAACCTCAGAAAGCTCCTTGTCGACCGCTGCCTGGTCTCTGTTCAGCTTCACTACTTCGAGGGATGCCAGTTGAGTGGCCTCAACGGAAGGGTCGACTCGTAAGAGGTTGATTTCATCGTCGGCGTTGCCGTCGGTAAACCCGTTGACGCCGACGACAATTCTGCGCCCAGCGTTGATCTCTCGCTGAAACCGATAAGCGGAGTCGGCGATCTCGCCGACGAAATAGCCGTTGTCGATACCTTCATAGACCCCTTCGAGCATCGACCCTGAGCCCAGCTCGGAGAGGTGGGCAAACACTGCTTCGGCTTGACGTTCCATTTCGTCAGTCATCCACTCCACGTACGGAGCTCCCCCAAGAGGATCAGCCACATTGGTCACCCCGGTTTCGTGGGCGATTATCTGTTGAGTTCGCAGGGCGATGCGGGCCGCCTTCTCGGTTGGAAGCGCTAGCGCCTCGTCGAAACTGTCAGTGTGCAGGCTCTGAGTACCGGCCATGGCAGCTGCCAGACCCTGCATAGCAACCCGAGCAATGTTGACTTCTGGCTGCTGAGCTGTCAGCGAAACACCAGCAGTTTGGGTATGGAAACGACACATCATGGCCCGTTCATCAGTAGCTCCGAAGTGTTCCTTCATCCACCGGGCCCAAATACGTCTCGCAGCCCTGAGTTTTCCCACCTCCTCAAAGAAGTCAATATGACTGTTGAAGAAGAAACTGAGCCTCCTGCCGACATCATTCACATCGAGTCCAGCGTTGACGGCCGATTCAACGTACGCGAATCCGTTGGCCAGCGTGAACGCCAACTCTTGGGCTGCTGTCGATCCTGCCTCACGAATGTGATACCCCGAGACTGAAATCGGGTGAAATCGAGGCATGAATTGTGTGGTGAAGTCCACCATGTCAGTAACTATCCGCACCGACGGCCGCGGAGGATAGATGTACTCCTTCTGCGCCTGATACTCCTTGAGGATGTCGTTTTGGATGGTCCCCGAGAGCTGCGGGAGGCCTACCCCCTGTTGCTCACCAACAACAACGTACATGGCAAGGATGATGGCAGCTGGGCCGTTGATGGTCATCGACGTGGATACGCCACCTAGGTCAATCCCCTCAAAAAGCCGCTCCATGTCAGCGAGCGTGTCAATTGCCACCCCCGCCCTTCCTACCTCGCCGAGGGCCCACTCGCTATCGGAATCGCGTCCCATGAGGGTTGGCATGTCGAACGCTGTGGAGAGGCCGGTGCCGCCGTTCTTAAGAATGTCCTTGAAGCGGGCGTTGGTGTCTTCGGCTGTGCCAAAGCCAGCAAACATGCGCATCGTCCAAAGTCGGGAGCGATACATTGCGGCATGGAGGCCACGGGTGAACGGATACTCACCCGGGAAGGGAGCCTCTCCATACACCGGAGCCACCGGAACCCCCGACATCGTTTCGAAGGGAACGTCGCGCAGTAGCGACCCTTCGTACTTCTGCTTCCAAGTCCCAAAAGAATCCGACATACCCGCAGGTTACCGACGCTGGCCTGACAGTGACCGCCGGTGAGCGGTTCTTGGCGCCCAAATTCACAATGGGTTTTGTCCTAGCCCACCATCTCAAGGTTGGGCGACGGCGCAACGGTTGGGTCGTCCACTCGTTCCAGACTGTCTACAGCATCCACGTACCCGGCGTCAGCCATCTTGTTGACTTGCGGCGTGAGACGACGGTCCCAGGAGCCCGCAGCTTGGTTGAATGCGGCAACGGCGCTGGTTAGGCCTTTGCCGACCTTGGCCAGATGCCCGTGGAACGAGCCAAGGCGCTTGCGCAGCTCTCGGGCATCGGCAATAACCTGATGAGCTTCATCAATGAACCGGTGCTCTGCCAAGAGCGTCCCGGCTGTGAGTAGTAGTGCGTGGAGCGTGTTGGGCCCAGCGACGATGATACGTAGTTTCATGAGGCGACCAAGCAGCTCCGGGTCGGCGGCGGCAGTTGCTTCCCACACGGCCTGGGACGGCAGATACATAACAACGTATCCACCCGATGCTGTTTCGTGATAACCCTTGGCAAGCAAGGATTTGGCATCTCGCTCCATATCTTTGGCCTGCAGACGGAGGAGCCGGAGTTCCTCATCTGCGTCAGCGGACCCAACAGCCTCGTTATAACGGGCTACTGAGAACTTGGCATCAATCACAATTCGACGAGACCCCGGGAGATGCACCACCGCGTCGGGAATCCCTGCCGGCGACGCCTGCTGGAGCGAGAAGTCGCGGTGTTCAACCAAACCTGCGAGTTCGAAGAGGCGCCGCAGACTGAGCTCTCCCCAACCGCCGCGCACTCGGTCATTGGAGAACACTCCTGCAATCTTCTCCATGCTGTCACCAATTTGGGTGACCTGCTGGGTCAATGCCCCCTGGCGCGTTTCAACCGATTGGGCCAACAGTGCGACCTTCGCATCAAGACCCTCGACTTGAGTAGTCAGTTTGGTTTCGGTGTTCGACAAGGTTCGATCCACAGCCTCAATGCCTTCAGACACCACCGTACTCAACGCCGCATCAGCGGGCCGACTAGTGCGGCGAGATATGAGAAGCAGGACCGCAAACCCCAACGCGGTCGTCAATGACACCGCCGTCACCACAATTTGGATTGTCGTACCGTCCATTCTCGTCTCCTCAGTGGATCTGTCTACAACGTATCAACGCTCTGTGACAGAAAACCGAGTCCAGTCCCTAGACAGCCGGTGGGCACCCTCCAACCCACGGCAAGAACTTGACCATAATTGGGGCCATGACACTCGAACTCGGCATTACGACTTTTGCAGAAACGTACCCTGACCCTTCCACCGGCGTCATCATCAGTGCTGGCGAACGGCTCCTACAGGTCGTCGCTGAGGCCGAGATGGCCGAGAGCGTGGGGCTAGGTGTCTACGGCATTGGTGAGCACCATCGACCCGACTTTGCCGCATCTACTCCGGCCATGGTGCTGGCTGCTATAGCCAGCCGCACCTCAAAAATCAGACTGACACCGGCGGTCACCGTATTGAGCTCAGACGATCCAGTGCGGGTCTTTCAACAGTTCGCGACGTTGGACTTGCTGTCATCAGGACGAGCCGAGCTCATGGTGGGCCGAGGCTCCTTCATTGAATCCTTTCCGCTATTTGGACATTCGATGTCGGACTATGAAGAGCTCTTTTCAGAGAAACTCGATCTCCTACTCAACATCAGAGACAACGAGAGAGTCACCTGGTCAGGCAAGTTCCGAGCTCCTCTCACCGATCAAGCCATTTACCCTCGCCCATACCAAAACCCACTTCCCGTCTGGGTGGCGGTTGGCGGCACCCATACGTCCATCATTCGAGCTGGCAAGCGGGGCCTACCAGTGGCGCTGGCAATCATTGGTGGAGCTCCTGAACGTTTCGCCGTGTTCGGCCAACTCCACAAACGCACTCTCGTGGAGTCTGGATACGACCCAGCCGAGGTTCCGCTGGCGGTACACATGCATGGGTTCATTGCAGAGTCCACGCAACAGTC
>CAXMSI010000066.1:0-9107 GCA_964196085.1 uncultured Acidimicrobiia bacterium
TGCTTCCTTCTTGTTGGGGGTGTCTGTTTTGGGCTCGGCGACGTTTCTAGGTATCGGCGTTGGGCTGCTCATTGGGAAGACCTGGGGGAAATCCCTTCGTGACTCGATTACTCAAGCACTCCACGGGATCTCTAGTCCCGAGCTGGGGAAGTATCGAAGTGGCTCCGGACGGCAACGTCTGGGAGCGAGCGGTTGACGGTGTCGAAGCATCCTTGGACTCGCTTTTTCGAGGACTCTAGCCACCTAGAAGGTCGAGCAGGTCTTCGCCGTAGGCTTCAATCTTCGCTGGACCGATCCCTCTGATCTCGAGGAGGGCACGCTCTGTAGTCGGCTTCTTGCTCGCCAGTTCGTCAATGCTGGAGTCATGAAGGATGACAAAGGCTGGTAGCCCCTTTTGGGTTGCAGTTGCTCGACGCCAATCCTTGATACGACCAGCGAGTTCGGAGTCCGCAGCTGAGTCCCCAGCTCCGGTCGACTTGGTGAGAGGGCCCGACCTACCGCTGAGTAGCGAGACGTGTTGGCCCCAATGAAGCCGAACAGAAGCTGCACTTCCGAGCAACTGTACAAGGGCGCCATCGTCGTCGATCTGGGAGATGGCTGCTTCGTACCCTCCGCTCATGCGCACTTTGTCTCCGATTTGCACACTTAGGCCGCCCTTCGTTCGCCGCTGGCGAGGGGCGCTTTTGTCACGGGGAGCAGCATTTCGGGTGAGTTCGTCGAGGAACGGGGATGGGGCCTGTTTGTTGGAGAGAATCACTACCTGCTCTTTGCCTCGGGTGATCCCCACATGGAGGATGCGCCGCTCTTCTTCTCGGTCGTCTGCCAGGCGGTGGGGGAGGGCGTTGTGATCAACCCCAAAGAGCAACACCTTCGACCACTCTGCCCCTTTCACCTTGTGGATCGTTGCGAGGCGAACTCCTTCGGGTGTGGATTTGGCCTTGGCTTGCTCCGCTAGCCAGTTGTCGAATGTGACTGGGTCAGGATGGAGTGCTGCAAGTCGCTCGAGAGCGACGAGGTCGTCGCCGTGCGCTGAGCTCGCGGCGGTTCGACGTTTGTCAAGGAGTTCTGCAGCTTCGGAGAGGCCGAGGGTGTGCAGAATGACCTCGAGGGCCTGCTGAGTGGTGCCACCAACAGACCTCGAGACGAGCGAAATGTTGTCACACCATCCATCCCACGCCGCAGCTTTACGACCGCTGAGAGCCGAGCCGAGGGATCTCAGCGTGTGGATGCTTAGTGAGCGGTGGTTCTCAAGACGCTGCTCAGCCTCCCGCACTAGGCCGGCTCTGGGTCGACGGACTGCCCGCATAAGGTCAGCACGGTCCATTTGGTCAGGGTCGAGTCCGAGTCTGAGCCAAGAGAGAGCCGCGGCTACCGCGGTTCTGCCAGCAAAAGCCGGCAACTCGACCTGAAGCGCAACGTCAAGCGACCGCAAGGCAGCGACGACTGGAAGAAGTGCAGTGTTGACTCGTGTCAAGACTGCGATCTCGGACTGGGGCACGCCCTCAGCGAGCCAAGACTTCACCTGCTGAGCCGCGGCGTAAGCAATTTCGTCGTGATCGAATAGATGCACTGCGAAACTGTCATCGGTTGATACAGCGTTTGGCCCGGGGTTGATGATCTTGACCACTCGAGAGTTGTTGTGCGTGAGTAGGTGTTTGGCCGCTGTAACTACCGGCACGGGGCACCGGTAGTTGGTGTCGAGCGAATGTAGCGCTGCTCCAGGGAAGAGATCTTGATAGTCGACAAGGTATCCCGGATCGGCACCGATATAGCCATAGATGGTTTGGTCATCGTCGCCAACGGCGAACACTTGCAGACCAGGAGATGCCACGAGTCGGAGCAGGAGCAGGAAGGCAGGCGTTAAGTCCTGGAACTCGTCTACGAGGACGTGTCGACAGACAGCTTGCCATCTGGCCCTTTCCTCGGGTTGGTTGAGGAGCACTTCGATGGCTCGGTAGACCATCTCTTCGAAATCGAGTGATCTGCCAGCTTGCATTCGTTCGCGGAACTGTTGAAACACGTTGGGAAAATCAGGCACGTCATCCCTCGCCAGCTCGACCTCAGCGGGCGGAATCAGTCCTAGCCGTACCTCAGTTGCTGCTTCGATGAAGGGAGCAATTGGGTCAACGTTGGGTCGGGGTGTGGTTCTGGCAATGCTGGACAATAGGCTGCGGACCTCCCCTTCGTTCATGACAGCTAAGGGGTTCGGTACGGCCGCGTTCACGATGGCAAAGGCCAAGCTGTGGAATGTCCGGACATTCAGGCCCCGGCCGTCTGCCCCCAGACGTTCAACAAGTTCTTCTTGGGCTTTTTTGTTGTAGGCCAGCACAGTGATGAGTGTCGGTTGTACGCCACGCTCTCCGACGAGGTGTCGTGCGCGGGCAACCATTGTCCGGGTCTTGCCCGACCCGGCTGGGGCGACGATTCTCGCGGTCGAAAGTGCAGCAAGAACCGCCTTGGCTTGGCCTTCGTCGAGATCTGTTGCTGCACGGGTCGTCTCGATGAGCGGTTCTAGAGCTAGTTCTCCCAGTTCGATGGACTCGGCGTTGATGGTCGGCGTGTCGCCCGCAGTTCCGCGAGGCCCGCCATCGACCCAAACATCTACCCCGCCTAGGACGATGTCGGCGGTGGCTCCAGCCTCGGCACCCAATTCGATTGCCTTGCGACCCCACCACCAAATCAAGGTGCCTGAGCGAGCGTCGTAGGAGTTCCGCCAGATTAAGAATTGCAGCCGTTCCCTGAGGAAACTGAAGCCACCACCTAGTTCCCACGGTGATAGCGATATGTGTTCCGGGGAGCGAAGCTGAGCCGGGTCGCAAAACAATTGGATGACGTACGGTTCCCGACGAGTCCACATCCGGTGGAGCGTGGTGACGAGAGCCTCGAGCTTGACAGGGTTGGCGAGGAGGGACTCATCGATCACAAACGATGGGACATCCTGCCAGGGCTCGTTGATGTCATCTGCTGAGGAGATGACTAGGGATCGGCCGAGCAGCAGGTGGTTCACGATTGGGTCACCGTACCGGTGGACTGTGACATTCTGGTGCGATCAGCTTGGGGTTAGAAAGGCTGATTGAACCGTTCTGCGAACACCACGTCTGTGCGGGGCTTTCTGCCGCCAAACTTGGCGGCAGCGGCGGTGTCGGCCGGGTAGCCAAGCGAAACGGCGTAACGGCATTGCCAGCCTTCTGAGAGGCCTAGGGTTTGGGACGCCTCGGCGCTTCGGTGCAGGGTGATGGGGCAGCTAGCGACACCAATCGCCTGAGCTGCCAACATGATGTTCTGGGCAGCCTTACCGATGTCGAACTCGTACCCATCAGGAGCCATTGCCAAAGCGATGCCCACTGGGGCGTTGAGAAGCGGCGTCGTGAAGTCGCCTGCTGTGCAGAGGCGTTCTTTCTGGTCGCCGGTGACCACCACGAACGCCCATCGTTGGGTGTTCTTTGAGCTCCCAGTCCACCGTGCGGCCTCAATAATTTGGTCGAGATCTTCGACGCTCAAGGCCTCTGGGCGTGTCTGGCGGATGGAGCGTAGCCCCAGTATTGCTTGGTAGTTGCTATCAGTCATGCCCCGACGTTAGCCGATAGGGCCGTCCTGACTGAGCCACAACCTGTGGTCAGGTCGCCCCAAGCCCCAAGATGTAGGTCGATGACAATTCCAGTGGCCGGGGGCACGGCGAGGCGATCTCCGGTGAGTTCGTAGACCGTTTGGCTCATGGTGGGCTGGTGGCCGACGACAAGAATGGACTTGTGCTCGGTGCTAGTTGTTGCCGCCAACGCAATGACGTCCCAGCTAGCAGCACCGTAGAGCATGGCCTTTAGCTCTAGTGAGACCTGCCATCCCGCTGCCTCGGCAACAAGTTGCGCCGTAGTAACGGTGCGGGTGGCATCGCTTGCTTCGATGAGCGTGGGGGAAATGTGGCCTGCGAGTGATGTGCCGATGCTCCGGGCCTCAGTCATGCCAATGTTTGTGAGCTTGCGAGTGTGATCGGATCGTCCATGTTCGGCTGATGCGTGCCGCAAGAGGGTGAGGGTTAGCAACTTTACGGGGATTTCCTGATGAGGTCTGACTTGAGTTCGTTCAGCTTGAACATCTCGAGCAGGCTGTGCAAGGATTCCTCGAGAATGTTCAGATTGAGGTGATAGTTGATAGTCGAGCCTGCTCGGTCCCCTTGGATGAGGTCTGTTTCGCGCAGGACTTTAAGGTGACCCGAGAGGCTGGAGAGAGCCAGATCAAACCGCTCCGCGATCTCTCCCGCGCTCATGTCCCCCGTCCTGAGTAGTCGAAGTATCTCGCGGCGGACGGGGTGAGCTAGGGCTCCATACACGGACGGCATCCGTTCAGTATATCACTGTTTCGCATTTTTCCGAAACAGTGGGGAATGGAGCCAATACTGCCCTCAATGTGAACACTCTTGCTGCCGCATTTGCTCGAAAAATGATGGGCGGTGGGTCCTAGGCTTTACGATTTGGATGCGCTTGCCAAGGGTCTTGTTTTATGGTTATATCTTGGTAGGAGTTCTTCTGTACTGACCGCGGAAGCTCTCTTAGAGGAGGTCCCCGTACTGACCACGGGGGCTTTCTTGCCGTCCGGGGTAAGTTTTGTTTCGCCTACTCGTCTTCCGGGAGACAGGTAGCCAACTCTTCAAACTCAAGGTTGGCCGGCGGAAGATCGAGCAGGTGCTCACTAAAGAAGCCGGCGAGGTGGTCTTCGATGATCCTGTCCATCCGTTCTGCCTGCAATGGGGCAGGTCGTCTGACATAGTCCGCTAGCGGAGAGATGTGGCTTAAGAGCATGAAGTCTCGGTGGGTCGACCCCTTTATGCATAGGAGGGGTCCGTCGGTGCTGCTTGCTGCCCAGAGATCCTGCAACCTAGGGTCGTTGGTTTTTTCGCTCCACGCCTCGCTTCGAAGGATCATCGAAGGAACATGGATCCCGGCTTCAATGAACTCGTCGTCGACGGGTTCCACCCATGGGTCGAGCCCGAGATAAGCGGCGCACCTGGGATCGGCGCTGCACACCTCAACGGCAGCGCCGCCACCAGTGGAGTGTCCATAAATGCCGACGCTGTTGGCCTCGATCCGATTTGAGAGGAATGCGAGTTCGGGATACTCGCCGACTGCGATGCGCTCGACTTCATCGAGTACGAAGCTGATATCTGCGGCGAAGGTGTCAATCATCGTGATGGCCCGTTCGGCGAAAACCTCCTCGGACACCGTGTCGAAGAGGGGCAGAGCTGTGGCATCGATTGGAGCCTTGGTCCCATCGGAAAGGGTGGTGCTCAGGGAGAAATAGGTATGGTCGATTGAGACAACTACAAAGCCTTCGCTGGCAAGGCGTTCAGCTTGGGTCAGAGCAATCGTCCTGAAGCCTCCCCATCCGTGACTATAAATCACCACTGGATAACTAGACCGCAAGTCCGAAAGATCGGCCCCGATGTAGGAATTGGTCTCGGAGTAGATGAGATGATCGAGGCTGAACGACGGAACTGAAAAGTATGTGGAGATCGCCGCTGTGAAGTCATCGGTGTCCTCAACCCACTTCATGCGCTCTAGGCCAGCAACGCTATCGGTTGGATACCAGACCTGAATGGTTAGCTCTCTCGACCCCCCTGGGGTAGGCCCGTATTGCTCAACCCTTGCCTTATCGACGAGATGAAGGGAGGTGGAGCCGACCGACAAGCCGCCCATTGGAGCGCGCAGCTCAACTACCGGAAGCAGCACCGGGCCGCTAATACCAACCAAAAATGCTGCTGACACCCCAAGGCCCAGTAGTAGAGAGCGAGCCCGACTGCTTGGGTCGTTACCAGTGGCGAGTCTGCGTATCCCTCGTCCAATGATCCAGAGGGCGATTGCATAGAGCGGAGCCATTTGCCAGCGCCAACCCTCGACCACGAAGTGAGCAGCAAAAACACCTGCGAGGGGAGCTGATACCAAGGCGCGCAAGAGTGGGAATCTAAGAGAGAGCAGGAGCGGCCATACAGCAAAAAGCATGCTGAGAACCAGAATCCATACTTCAAATGTTCTCACTGGGCACGACCCCGTTCTGCTGGATTGACCTTACGGTTGGCAACATGACCTGCAGCGAATGATAGCGTTCGGCTCTTTAGCCTATGGGAGGGGAATCGTATCGGGATACTGTGAGATTGCAATCGGGGTTCGCCCTACGCGATCCCTGGGGCTTGAAGAAAAGCCTCGACACGATGCCCATAGCTGTGCCATAGTGTTTGTACCAGAGAGAGGAGGTGATCCAACGTTGAGTAAACACATTGGGACCCTGGAGGTGGCCGACCGCTGAGAAGCGACAGCCATTATTGGGTAGCTTCTGGCTGGTCATCGCTGCGGCGTGACTAGCAGGGGGCCGGTAAATCCGGCCTTAGGTAGCGACTCAAACTCGGACCACCAACTCTCGAGCACTGCGAAGCTGGTCCCGTCGCAGCGGTCGTGGCAGCAGCCACGAACGAGCACTCTCGAAGATCAACAAACCCGGTGGCGGAGCGCCTTGCGTTCCGCCACCGGCCTTTTTGGCCTTGGCCTGGTATTGCTCTGGCCGGTTAGCGAAGGGTGGAGATCTTTGCCTCAAGGAAGGCCCTGTCTGCGGCATTACTCGTCAGTTGTAACGCGTCCATGTAGGAAGCGAGAGCCGCTTGGTTTGAACCGAGTTCAGCTAGAAGGCGCGCCTTTGCCGAATGGAAGTGTGGGTAGCTGGCTAGGGGAACCTCGAGGTTTGCGAGGTCTCTGAGCGCCGCAGCCGGACCTGAGGCCATGGCGACCGCCACTGTCCGGTTCAGTGCGACTACTGGGTTTGGCATAATCCGGTGCAGCTGCTCGTACAAGAACACGATCTCGTCCCAGCGAGTCTCAGCGAAAGAGGGAGCGGTGGCATGCAGCCCAGCTATTGCTGCTTGCAGCACGTAGGGTCCGTTTCCGCCGGCAGCGAGCGTTTGGGTGAGGAGAGCGTCTGCCCGATGGATCGCCGTTCTGTCCCAGCAGTTGCGGTCTTGGTCTTCAAGCAGAATTGAGCCTCCTTCAGCATTAGTCCTCGTTCCGAACCTGGCAAGGTGGAAGGACATGAGCGAGACGAGGCCAGCAATCTCGGTCTCAGCAGGCATTTGAGAGTTCAACAAATGGCCGAGACGCAGAGCCTCGGTGGCTAGTTCCCTTCGAACCAGTTGGTCTCCGTCGGCAGCGAGGTAACCCTCATTGAAGACGAGATAGATGACTTGGAGGACTGGAGCTAGGCGCGAGGGCAGTTCGGCAGCTGTCGGCACCCGATAGGGGATGTTGGCAGTGTTGATCTTCTTCTTCGCCCGGACGAGCCGCTGAGCCATAGTTGACTCAGGGATCATGAAAGCTCGGCTGATTTCCTTGGTCGTCAACCCGCCCAACGTCTTGAGAGTGAGCGCGACTTGCGCGTCATTCCCGAGGCTCGGGTGACAGCACGTGAACATCAGGCGAAGTTGATCGTCTACAAGCATGGTTGACTCCTCCTCGGGCACGTATGCGTTCTGTTCAAGACCAGTTAGATATGTGAGCTCTTGCTGCTTCTTGGCATAGACAGCGCTTCGGCGAAGGACGTCGATCGCTTTTCGTCGGGCGGTTGTTGTGAGCCAGGCCCCTGGGTTGGCTGGCGGCTTTTCGTCCCACACCTTGAGGGCAGACATCATGGCTTCTTGGAGGGCGTCCTCCGCCAATTCAATATCGCCCAAGTGTCGGATCAGGGTTGCAAGGACCCGGCCATACTCTTGGCGGAATACGCCTTCAAGCAGATCAGCGGCCTGACTCACAGGTTGTTCTTTAAGCTTCGGAGAAGTCGATGATTGGTCGAACCTCGACTGATCCCCACCACGATCCAGGTAGTCTGGCGGCCACAGCAAGAGCGGCGTCGAGGTCAGGGACATCAATGAGGTAGAACCCCCCAAATACCTCCTTGGTCTCTGCGAAGGGGCCGTCAGTGTGGGCAGCCACTCCGTCGCGGACTCGGACGGTGGTTGCTGTTTCGACATCGTGGAGCGCCTCACCGGCCACCAAAATGCCTTCGCTCTGAATGTCAGCGGTGAACTTGTTGTACTCAGTCATGATGGTTTCAAATTCCTGAGGATCTGGATCGCCCTGAGCTGGCTCCGAATAGATGAGAAGTGCGTATTGCATGGATGCTCCCTTTTTGGTTTGCCTTGCGGACAGTACATCAATACAACGAACGCCGTGCTTCGGTTTCGACAGAAACTTCAAGAAACCCCAGAAGAACTATTGGTGGGAAAGCTGTCGAAGGTTGGCCCGCTACGTTACGCTTGGACGATTCGGAAGGAGGTGACATGAATAGAGATAGATTGACCCATCCGTGGATACGGGAGAATGGATCGCTTCAGCCGGCCAGTTGGCAAGAAGCCCTCGAACGAGCGGGTTCTGGCCTTGCCGGGGCGATTGCGGCTACCGGCCCTGAGTCTGTTGGGATGTTCTCGTGCTCCAAAGCGACCAATGAAATGAACTTCGCTGCGCAGAAGTTTGCTCGGACCGTGCTTGGCACCAACAATATCGACTCATGTAACCGCACCTGACACGCTCCTTCCGTCGTCGGTCTGGCGGCAGTAACTGGAGCGGGCGGTGGTACTTCGTCCTACGCTGAGATTGAAACCACCGATGTCATCATCTTGTGGGGTTCGAACGCGCGAAACGCTCACCCTATTTTCTTCAAGCACCTTCTCAAGGGGGTGCGCAACGGCGCCAAGCTTTACGTGGTCGACCCTCGGCGCAGCGAGTCGGCGATGTTTGCAGACCTCTGGCTTGGCATAGACGTTGGCACCGACATCGCTCTGGCAAACGCGATGGCTCGCGAAATTATCCATTCAGGGCTCGCGCACAAAAGTTTCATAGCCAACGCGACTATCAACTTCGAGGAGTTTAAGGCCTCTGTCGAAGACTGGACACTCGACAGGGCAGAGACTGTTACTGGAGTTCCGGCTGAGGCGATCAAGGAATTGGCCCATGCGTATGCCAACGCGGGGACCGCCCAGCTTTGTTGGACGCTAGGCATAACCGAGCACCACAACGCAACCGACAACGTGTTGGCATTAATCAACCTGTCGCTCCTTACTGGGCACATTGGTC
>CAXMSI010000067.1:0-9023 GCA_964196085.1 uncultured Acidimicrobiia bacterium
CCGGTTCCTTCTCGCCATAGGCGTCGCCTCATACTTGCGATGGGTCTTTTCGCGGTGGCTCTCCGAGCGCGTCATGCTCGGCTTCTGGGCGGCCTTCTGGGTATTGATATACGTTGGCTATTGGTTCGGATAACTCGCGGAACCTCGAACCATCCTGTTCCGCAGCGCTTTGAACAGTTTCGAGGTTGCGCCCAGCATCGAGCCCGGCCAAGGGGCTGTGCTTCCGAGAAGGTCGTGGGGACACACCAACCAGTCGGCAATAGTGAGCGCAGCCATGTGCCAACGAGGCGCTACAGGTCGGGTCGGTTTAACAACGACTTTGAAGACACGCCTGCCAGCCGGGCAGCTTCAGCCCGCGTCAAGCAATGACCCTGCAACATGAAGGCCGTCATTTCTTAAGCGCGTTATCGCCGCTTCTTGATGGTTCTCTAGCCAGGCGGGTCCGTCGAGATGGGGGGGTCCTCCATGGTCTGGGTTAGACGAACCAGGTCACCGTGGAGTGCGCCTGCTGAGTCCGAGTCCAGTCCAAACCGACCTGCGATGCGAGCGGGGATGTCACACGCACTCTTTCGCATGGCTGCCCCTCGCTCAGTAAGCGAGACGAGCACCCGTCGCTCGTCGACTGGATCTCGTCTCCGTTCTACGACGCCGAGAAGGACGAGTCGTTTCACAAGCGGAGTCAGGGTGCCGCTGTCGAGACGAAGGCGGTCCCCGAGGTCACCCATCGAGAGTGGACCCTCCGCCTCCCAGAGCACCAGCATGGTGATGTATTGCGGGTAGGTCAGGCCGAGGTCGTCGAGCAGCGGGCCGTAGGCGCGCACCACAGAGCGGCTGGCGTCGTATAGGGCGAAACAGAGCTGATTATCGAGTTCAAGGTTAGGTATTCGCGGTTCCACCCCACCATCCTAACATCCTCGTGTTGACAATAAGATCGTACACGATATAATCGTGATCAACTTAAATCGTATGCTTGCCTTCTACCCAATACTCCGGTGGCGACACGGCCTACGAAGCCCCAGAAGTCCTCCCACGAAAGTCAGGTAGATCACAATGAGAGCTGCAATCATCGAAAACTACGGTCACGGCCCCAAGATCTCCGACGTGCCAGAGCCGGAGTTGCGAGCCGACAGCGTCATCGTTGAGGTCCGCGCTGCGGCCATCAACCCAATCGACGACCTGATTCGGCTCGGCTACCTCCAGGAAGTGTTGCCTCTGGAGCTGCCCTGGACTATGGGATTTGACGTTTCTGGCGTAGTCGTCGCTTGCGGCGCCGACGTCACCAAGTTTTCAGTCTCGGACGAAGTGTTCGGTCGCGCTGACACGATGCAGGCCGGCACAATCGCCGAGCTGGTTGTGGTCAAGGAGACCGCCCTCGCTGCCAAGCCCGACAACATAAGCCATATCGAAGCGGCCTCGATCCCACTCGCCGGGCTGACCGCCTGGCAAGCCCTTGTGCCGATCACGAATGTACAGAAGGGTGAGCGAGTACTGATCCACGCCGGTTCCGGCGGTGTGGGTTCAATCGCTATCCAGATTGCGAAACAGCTTGGCGCCTTCGTCGCGACAACAACCAGTGCAGCCAACGCGGAGATGGTCGCCAATCTCGGAGCCGACCTCGTGATCGACTACCACACCCAGGCCTTCGAGAAAGAACTCTCCGACTTCGATGTCGTCTTCGACATGCTGGGTGGTGAGACCCTCGAGAAATCCTTCAATGTCCTCAAGCCAGGAGGACGTCTCGTGTCGATCAAGGGTGAGGCACCCGACGGACTCGCTGCTGAGCACGGCGTCGAGTTCACGGCTTTCATGATGTCGCCAGACGGTGCAATGCTTTCCGAAATCGGTACGCTACTGGCCGACGGGCGCCTGCTTCCGGTAGTCGACCGCACCTACCCCCTCTACGAAACCGCTGACGCGTACAACTACATCCAGTCGGGTCGGGCCAAAGGGAAGATCGTCATCGAAATCAGCAACAACTAATCCCTACGCTGCGAAGGGGCAAGCGAAGAAGGGAACCGCCTGAGCAGTGAACCTTCGACCTCAATGGGAAGACGGCAGCCAACGGCGGTGACCAGCCCTGACGGATGAGAAGCTAGTGCAGGCGGCCAAGGGTTAGGCGGGACCCTTCCTAACCCTCACAGAACTTGGCTAGACCACACTAGGTTCGACGAGGCGACATGACGCCACGGTGATTACGGATCAGGAGGTCAGGGCTTTAAGTCCCTCCGAATGCCTCAAAGAAGCCTATGGATACAGGGTTTCGGTGGCGCCGGATGAACGTCTTGTCAACTTGTACCCCATCCAGCCAAAGGTTAGGGTGCTGTCTTGACCGCTCCCGTTGCCTTCGCTCCCAGATCGGCTCATCTCGACCTAGATGCGGCGTGGAACGACGGCACCGACCCCAACGAGCCAGCTCTCCAAGTCCACTCCCTGGACGAGCACACCGTGATGATTCGCTAGGGCCTCCCATCGAGCCCTGAAGGTCCATTCGTCTTCCTGCTCTTTGGAAATGAGCGGGCCATCCTGGTCGACACCTGTCATTCTCTGGTCCCGTTTCCAGGGCCGCCATTTACCGCCGGCGGCACGGATGTGTCTAGCCCCGGCTGGTTCAGGTATCCGATACGCCACCGTAGGCGACGCCGGTGAGCTGCGCCATGTCGGATTTGAACGTAGTGAGGTCATCCATACAGAATTCTCGCAAATGGGAGTGACCGGCTGCGCGTGCCAGCACCGTCATCAACTCCACCGAGGCGGTGAAGAAACTCGCCAGGCGTTCGGCCGCAATATCCACCGGCAACCGGGCCCGCAAATGTGGTTTTTGCGTGGCAATGCCCACCGGACAATTGTTGGTGTGGCAGGCACGCATACCTAGGCAGCCAATGGCCTGGATGGCAGCATTGGAAACAGCCACCCCGTCGGCGCCCATGGCCATTGCCTTGGCAAAGTCAGCTGGCGTTCTTAGCCCACCTGTAATGATCAGCGTGACGTCGGCAGCGTCGCTGTAATCAAGGTGCCGGCGAGCCCGGGCCAGGGCAGGAATGGTGGGAACTGAAATATTGTCCCGGAATATCAAGGGAGCCGCTCCCGTTCCTCCACCGCGCCCATCAAGGATGATGTAGTCGACCCCGATTTCTAGCGCGGCATCGATGTCCTTCTCTATGTGTTGTGCGGACAACTTGAAACCAACCGGGATACCGCCAGACTTATCCCGCAACTCTTCGGCAAAGTCCCGGTACTGGCTGAGCTCGCTCCAATCCGGAAAACGCGATGGCGAAATGGCTGCTTCACCTTCCGGTAGACCCCTGACCTGGGCAATCTTGCCCTTGACTTTGCTACCCGGCAGATGACCCCCGGTGCCGGTCTTGGCACCCTGGCCACCTTTGAAATGAAAAGCCTGGGTCTTGAGCACACTTTCCCAACTGAATCCGAATCGGGCCGACGCCAATTCGTAAAAGTAGCGTGAATTTGCCTCCTGTTCCTCCGGCAGCATGCCGCCTTCGCCCGAACATATGCCCGTATCGGCGAGTTCGGCACCCTTGGCCAGGGCGACCTTCGCCTCTTCCGACAAGGCTCCAAAACTCATGTCAGAAACGAACAACGGAATACCCAGCTTCAATGGCCGTTTTGCCTTGGGACCAATGACCAGTTCGGTGCCCACCGGGTCTTCGTCCAGCAGCGGCAGTTTGTGCAACTGGGCGACTACGAATTGCAGATCGTCCCAGCTGGGCAATTGCCCCCGCGGCACACCCATGGCCGCCATGGGCCCATGGTGGCCCAGTTTGCTCAGCCCTTCGCCAGCAAGTTTGCGGATGAACTTCACGTTGGGCTCGTCAGCAGTTCCGGTGGGGTCCTGGTAGGCACCCTGGTAGGCATCCCGCTGGAAGGGCTGCGGGTGGTCTCCAGCCCAGTTGGCAATCTCATCTTCGTCCACGAATACCTGGTCGTCCTCCACCCAGGCATTGAACTTGGACAACGTTTCAGAGTTGTTGTACTCGCTGACCCCTGAATCCAGCCGGTAGTCCCAGCCGTGCAATCCACAAATCAGGTTGTTGCCACTGACCTGACCATCTGCCATGAGCGCTCCCCTATGCGCACATCGGCCATACAACACACTGACATGGTCACCGTAGCGGGTAACTACCAGGTCCACATCGGCCACCAACGCGTGTTCCGGGGCCCTTTCCTGCAACTTGCTCCAGGTCTTTATCGATCGCTTTTTCATTTTGCTTGGACCTCAATGTATGTTGTTGTACCCTAGAAGACATTGCTGATATGTGATTTCGGATCAGAAGGTTGGGGATCCAAGTCCCTCCTGGTGTGCCACAAGAAGGCCGATGCATATAGGGATTTCGACGGGCCTTTTCTAAGCCAAAAGCCCGCAATTAGTGCACGTCGCGTCCGACCAGATTATGAAACTCGGTACGAGTGGCAAGGTCTGTCCGGAAGCAACCCACGACCGATGAAGTCGTCATCATGGAATTCTGTTTTTGGACGCCCCGCATCATCATGCACAGATGTTTGGCCTCCATCACCACACCCACACCCTGAGCGCCCACGGCATCCCCAATGTCACGGGCGATGTCGGAGGTCAGACGCTCTTGGATCTGCAGTCGGCGGGCGTGGTAATCCACAATGCGCGCCAGTTTGGACAGGCCCAGGACCTTGTCCTTGCTGATGTAGCCGATGTGGCATCGTCCAAAGAAGGGCAGCATGTGGTGCTCGCACAGGGAGTACACCTCAATGTCCCGCGCGATGATCATGTTGTTCGCTTCGGACTGGAACATGGCGTCGTTGATCAACTCGTCCAGGTTGGTGCTGTACCCGGAGGTCAAGAACTCCATCGACTTAGCGACGCGCTCCGGTGTCTTCAGCAGACCCTCGCGATCGGGGTCTTCTCCCAGTTCGATCAACATTTCGCGGACTAGGCCCGTCATACGTTCGATATTCATAAGCTTTTTCCTTTGCGTGCGGGGTGCAGTGCGAGGCGCAACTGCTTGGTGATTTGGGGTGCCAGTTCGAGTCTCTGAGGACACGCTGCAGGCGGGTGGTCGGACGAGAAGCCTGGGACGCTTTGTCCCGGCGGCAAGAGTTCGCTAAGAGGTTGCCAGAGAAAGTCCCTCAACGGAATCTCCGGGTCGGGCAGGATCAGGTCGGGTTCCTGAAGCTGGCATTGCCCGTGCATCAGTAGGTCGAGATCAATGCTGCGGGCCGCGTGCTTGTCCGCTTGACGGCGCCGCCCGAGCGTTGCCTCGGTGGGGCGTAGTATCTCGAACTTGACCTGGCGCGGACTGCGGTCGGTGCGGGCGCGCCAAACGCCGTTGAGAAAGCGCTCTTGTTCGGGTCGCTCGAGAGGCGCCGACCAGTAGAAGTTGGAGCTCGCCTCGATCTCCAGCTGCGGCGAGAGTGCGGCGAGTGCGAGGGCCACAGACCGCTCGGGGTCGAGGTTGGACCCCACTCCGATGTAGATCGTGGTCAGCACGGGGTATTGTTCCTAGCCAGCATGAAGGTGGCCCGCTTTAGCTGCTCTGGTCATCACGGCCGCGGCTGATCTCCACTGAGACGGTGCGCGCAAACCGCAGAGCACCCGGCTTGTCCACGCGTACCTCCACCCGCCGTACGCCCGGGTCCATAAGACACAGCTCCGCGACCTCTTGAGCGAGCTTCTCCAGCAATCGGAAGTTGGAGCTTTCGACCAATTCCACCACACCATTCTTGATGGTCTTGTAATCAACGGTGTCGACCACATTGTCGCTCTTGCCGGCAGCGCGCAAGTCCGTTTCTAGTGTGATTTGAAATAGAACGTCTTGCTTCTTGTCGCGCTCTTCGGGATTGAAGCCGATGATGCAGCGCAGGGCCAAATCTTCGATCCGAATCTTATCCATAGAGATCTCCTTCCATGTGCCGACCGCCATCTACGTAGAGCGTTTGTCCTGTGACGTATTGACTGCTCAACAAATATAGAGCGGCCCGCGTGATGTCTTCGGCCTGTCCCGTTTTTTGAAGCGGGACGCCGGAGGCCAAACCGGCGAACCGGGCGGGATCACTATCAATGGCCGGAAGGATCGCCCCCGGAGCGATGGCGTTGACCGCGATGCGCGGAGCGAAGGCCTGAGCAAGCATTCTCGTGAGGTCCGAGAGCATCCGCTTCGACAGGTGGTACCCGACGTGTTCATGATCAGGGCCGGTGACCTTGGAGTCCAGCATGTGCACGATGTGTCGGGCTTCCGGGCGCTGCCACAAAGCCTGCGCTAGTTGCAGCGGGGCGATGGCATGCACTTGAACGTTCTGCTGAATGTCCTTAGCGGTCACGTTGAAGACTGTTGAGCTGGGAAAGATGGAGGCATTACAGATCAGAGCCTCCAGCCCGCCCGCCAGTTCGACCGCCCGCGGGATGAGCGAAGAGCACTGCTCGGGATCGGCGAGGTCAGCCGCTACGGCCCAGGCCTGGCGATCGAGTCCGCGAATCTGCTCGCACAACTCTTCCGCTGGACCCTGCGAGTGGCGGTAGTGAACCACTACGTCCCAGCCGGCGCGGGCCAAGTCCAGGCCCATGGCTGCCCCCAAGCGTTGGGCGCCCCCAGTGATGAGGACGGTACCGGGTGAGGCTATTGAGGAGCTGTGAAGGGTGGCTGCCATGGGCACACCTTAGGGCGCCGGTGGCTCAGACTGAGAGGGGAATTTGCTTCGAATGGGAGACATAGCCTCTCACCCTGAACCTCTCATATATTGTTGCCGTACCTGTAGACAGACAGTGTGCGAGACCACCCAACTACTCTGCCGTTCTAGGAAGGTGTGATGGGAACCAAATCCAGTCAAGCCAAGACCTCAGAGAGTCCATCGTCGATGCCACCCCAAGGTGAATGCACCATGTCGGGCCAGGAAGTCGTCGACGTTTTCGTCGATTTGTTCTACCGGCAGAAGAAAGTCCGACAGGCCTTCGAAAGTTGGGTTCATCCCGACTACATACAGCATAAGACCACCCTTCCCGACGGCCGCGAGGCCGCTATCAACTTCCTCGAGAAACTCCTAGAACGCTTTCCGGAACGGATCTTCACAATCCACCGCGTCATCGGTTCGGGCGACCTAGTGGCTGTTCACTATCACAGTCAGGCAACACCTAAGGACCTTGGGTTTGCAGTGGTCGATATCTTCAGAGTCGAAAACTGTCGTTTGGTGGAGCATTGGGACGTCGTGCAAGCCGTACCCGAGTTATCCGCCAACGACAATACAATGTTCTGAACGCAGCGCCCTCACGCCGGACGTTACTAATCGCTTCACGACTCTTCGAAAAACCGCGGCCACCGGCGAAGCTCCCACATGAAGCCATTGGAATTCGATACTCCGGCCACTTGTCGAATTGCTCGCCACTTTCCATGTAGTACGGTATCTCGAAATCAAAGAATCTTTCAACTGTTAGTAGGCGAAGATAATGTCAGCAACTGGTTCACCCGAAAATAGCTTCAGCAGCCTGAACGAGTTAATTCGAGCGATGTCAGCGTCGCTGCGGAGCTACTGGACGCAGGCAGAGCGGTACCAGAAATTCGTCTATGTCATCTCAGCCCT
The DNA here is from genome assembly GCA_964196085.1 of uncultured Acidimicrobiia bacterium. Classification (GTDB taxonomy): domain Bacteria; phylum Actinomycetota; class Acidimicrobiia; order Spongiisociales; family JAENVV01; genus CAXMPE01. The sequence goes on from CAXMSI010000067.1 coordinate 7,564, forward strand.
ACTACTTGCCAGTGGCCTATTTCATGGCGTTGTATTCCTGTTCTCCGGTGAGCCGTGGGCTGGCTCCGTCTCCTGGCGCAAACCCATCCTCTTCGGCTTCTCGTTTGGAATCACCAACCTCTCTTTGGCATGGGTGATGACCTTCATGCCCAAGGTCCGGGTGCGCGGCTGGCTACTGATGGGACCACTCGGCATATCCAGTCTCCTTGAAGTGTTCTTGATAACAATGCAGAAATGGCGCGGCGTCCCTTCACATTTCAATGCTGAAACCCCATTTGATGCAGCAGTATTCGGTTGGATGGGCCAGATGGTTGGGATCGTAGGGACCGCCATTGTGATCTTGACCGTATGGTCATTCTTCTCTTTGAACACCTCTCCCAGCATGGCTTGGGCTATTCGGGTAGGCCTGGTTCTTCTGGTGTTCGGTCAGGCATTCGGTGTCCTTATTATCGTAAACGGCGTACAGCCAGCAACTACTTACGCTGCTGCGTCTATCTTCGGAGCGGCAGGTCAGATGAAAGTCCCGCACGCTGTGGCCTTACATGCATTGCAAGTATTGCCACTCCTGGGGTGGCTATTGGCGTTTACAAACTGGCCTGAAATTCGGCGAACCAAAGCAGTGATTATTGCTGCGGCAGGCTACATCGCATTGGCAGGAGTCAGTGCCTTGCAAACCTTCGCGGGAGTAGCTGCTATTGATCTCAGCTTGCTGACCGGACTATTGCTAATTGCTGGGGCCGTCGCTATCGGTTCAGCGTATGGAGCCGCGCTGTTGGCACTCAAGCAAACGGTGTCTCAGTCCGAACCGCTGACTCGAGCTTCGGAATAGATGGGGCCGATCCATCCACGACCGAGCCGAGTCCTGACGCTCCAGATCCGAACTCGGCCGCCGATCTAGAGAACCAGATGACCACGCGTTAATCTGCTTTGGCCAAGACACTGGCCTCTCGACATCGCCAATTCTTCTCTGCCGATGCCTTCAGGGTGACGGCGCCTAATATCATTAGAGAGTCGGGACTGGTGGGTTGATAACAGCCGAGTCAGGCTACCCAGGACTGTGAATCAGATGAGAGCCATCACATACTCAGAGTACGGAACACCCGATGTTCTGCGTCTCAACGAGGTGGAGAAACCCGCTCCCAACAGCAATGAGGTTCTGATTCGGGTGAGGGCTGCGGAGGCCACCAACAGCGACTGTGAATTGCGCAGCTTCAAGTTCGCTGTGAAGTGGTTCTGGCTGCCCCTGAGGATCGCGGCCGGAGTAAGAAAGCCAAGACGGCAGACTCTGGGAGGCTATTTTTCGGGAGAGATTGAGTCAGTCGGAAGCGACGTCACCGAGTTCTCCCCGAGCGACCCAGTGTTTGGATCATCCGGCCTTAGGCTGGGCGCGTATGATGGGTACCTTGCCTTACCGGCCAACTACACCATCGTCGCCAAGCCCGACAACATGAGTTTTACAG
>CAXMSI010000068.1:0-8902 GCA_964196085.1 uncultured Acidimicrobiia bacterium
GGGTAGGTTCGGTCGACCACTGGGCGGAGGCGGCCGTCGGCGAGTAATGCTGCCATTTCTGCCAGCATTTCGCCGTCCGGGGACATCATGAAGGATGAGAACTCAACACCGTGTTCCTCCGCGAGGCCTGCGGGTGCCTCACCCTTGATTGAAACCAAACGACCGCCGGACTTGAGGACCTTGAAGGACTTCTCGAGGGTTTCGCCGCCCATCATGTCGAAGACGACGTCGTAGTCAGAGAGTTCCTCGTCGAAGGCTTGCGTCTGGTAGTCGATCACCAGGTCAGCCCCGAGGTCTGTGACCATCTGGGCGTTGGCTGAACTGGTGGTTGTTGCTACGAAGGCGCCGAGTTGCTTCGCAATCTGAATTGCGAGAGTACCCACACCGCCCGAACCGGCGTGAATGAGGACTCGCTCGCCCTCCTGCAGGTTGGTGAATGTCACCAGCGCTTGCCAAGCCGTCAACCCGGCTAGCGGAATCGAAGCTGCCTCGACGTGGCTGATATTCGAAGGTTTGGCAGCGAGGGCAGACTCATTGACCACCACTAGGTCAGCGATGGTGCCGGCTTGCATGGTGTCAGCGCGACCGAACACCTCGTCGGAGACGGAGAAGCGTGTGACGTCTGTTCCAACTGCGACGACCACACCAGAAACGTCGAAGCCCATGGTCCAGGGCAGGCTGAATGGCAGCATTTCCTGCAGGTAGCCGAGCCGGATTAGGTTGTCGATTGGGTTGATGGCAGCAGCGCGTACTTCAACGATCACACTGTCGGCCAGCAGTACTGGCCTTGGTACTTCGGCGATCTTTGGGTCGTTGCCGTAGTTTTCGACGATGGCAGCTCTCATGATGGTCAACCAGACTTTCGGGGGTTTTGGAGGTTCGTAGACCGTGGCCCCACCGGAGTTATTAGGTGGTAGCCAGATGCACGATTAAGTTGAGTACGATTATATCGTGCACAATTCTATTGTCAACACGAGGATGATAACATGGAGCCGTGGACGAGCGAATACCTGAACTAGAACTCGATAATCAACTCTGTTTCGCCCTGTACGACGCGAGCCGGTCAGTGGTGCGCGCTTATGGGCCGTTGCTCGACGAACTCGGGCTGACCTACCCCCAGTACATCACGATGCTGGTTCTGTGGGAGACAGAGGGTCCACTCTCGATGGGCGATCTCGGCAGCCGCCTCCACCTCGACAGCGGCACACTCACTCCTCTGGTGAAGCGGCTTGTTGCTCTCGGAGTCGTAGGACGCACACGAGATCCGGCCGACGAGCGACGTGTATTGGTCACGCTGACCGAAAGCGGGGCTGCCATGCGACAGAGCGCAACCAACATCCCAGGTTCCATCGCAGGTAAGTTCGGGTTGGACTCGGACTCTGCATGCGCGCTCCGAGAGGATCTTGTGCGTTTGGCCGGAACGATCGAGGAACCCTCAACGTAGGCCGCTCCCGATCGGCATGCTCTCTGCGCGCCTACCCGTTGGATGCTCGCACCAACTCAGGGAAGCGTTTTGCCTATCAGGGCGAGTAGTTCCGAGCGTTCCTTGTCGCTCAGTCCTGAGAAGACGTCTGAACCCTTCCACAACGACTCGGGAAGTGACTTCTTGAGGGCGCGACCTTTGTCGGTCAGGACAAGGTTCTTTACTCGGCGATCAGTAGGGACGGACTGGCGATCAACCAACCCGAGATCCGAGAGTCGGTCGGCAAGCGCAGTCACGTAGGAAGGGTCGTAATTCATGGACTCTGCCAGCTCGCTCATGGGCATCGGGCCGTCGAGGGCCTGCAGCGTGAAGTAGTCAGTCGTGGTTAGGTCAAGTTGCTCAAGGCGCGCTCCGAGGTGTTTGACCACTATCTGTATGAGTTCTAGTAATTGGCCGGCCAGAGCGTTGTCTGCGTTGACTCGGTCTTGTCCTCGTGTCATTTGATCATCGTAGCTGAGTTGGGTGTACCGTTTCATTAGTACTATACTTGACTTAGTCAACTATTGACACACCATATATTTCTGTCAGAAAAGAGTAATCTCATGACGATCCTCGCTTGGGTTAGTGCAATCCTTCTCCTGTTGGGAGTGGGTGGAATTGGAATGATGAAGCTAACCGGTAACAAGGACGCTTTGGAACAGGCAGTGCGGCTTGGCTATGACAAGTTCTTCCTGGCGATCGGGATTGTGGAAGTCCTTGCTGTCATCGTTGTTGTGCTCGGCTTGATCGTTGACGACCTCGCATGGCTTGGGAGGCTTAGTGCCATCGGGATTATCGGCATGATGCTGGTCGCCTCGTGGATTCATCACCGCGCCAAGGACACGGTTGGGAGAATCCCGTCATTGGTGATGCTCGTAGCTGCCGTTGGCTACCTGGTAGCAACCGCCTAGCAACACAAGTCAAATCTCAATTGAAAGCGGCGGGCGGTCACCGGTTGGAGTCCTAGTAGCTGGTCTCTAGTTATTGTTTTGGGGTGACCTCCCGCTACGACATCTCGAACGTCCGGCCCCAAGGCGGGTACATTGCAAAGAAGTGTCCGGTCGTCATCCAGAACCGAGTACTGGTCCCCGAGCTGGAGACCGAGCCCGACCTTGTGATCCAGCAGCGCATGCAGGCTGGCGTCGATTTCGAGGACACTCTGCTCGACCAGTTTTCGGAAGCAACAGACGGCGACCACCTGGTCCTTGATGGCAACCTCTCCAAGCCTGACCTCATCGAGGCCACAGTCGCAGCCATGGAGGCCGCAAACCCGTTCATCTGGAACGGCTTCCTCCCAGTCGACGAGCAGGGTCGCCGCACAGGCAAGCCCGACCTGCTGGCCCGGCACCAAGACGGCTACCTCCCAATCGACGTCAAGCACCACATGACCCTCAACGCCAAAGAGAGCGGCAAAACCTTGGTCTCCCCACTCGACACGCCTTCGCTTGAGGCTGCCTTCGAGTTAGAAGGCTTTGCCCTCAGGCCCAGCAAGGATGACGCCCATCAGCTGGCGCACTATCACCGTATGTTGGAAGCGTGTGGGTATGGCACCGACTCCACCATGGCTGCCATCATCGGCAAGGAGGGGTACGTGGTTTGGTATGACCTTGCCGAGCCCCGCTGGACCACTCGCAGTACGTCGGGGGAGCGCAAGACCAAGAGGCGCTCCACCCTCGACACTTACGACCATGAGTTCTCTTTTCGTCTCGATGTCGCAGCGGTTGCTGCAACTCACCAAAAACATCGCACGACGGATCTCCTGGTTGATCCCGTGCGGATTGGGGACTGTGCTAGCTGCGGCTTCAACAATGTGTGCACACCAACGCTTGAGAAAGGCGAAGGCCATCCCAGCCTCATCCCTCGCATCGGCTTCAGCCAATGGCGCCAGCTTCAAGCAGCAGGTATCACTGACCGCCAAATGGTTGCCGACCTGCACTACCCAACAGCGGTCCTAGTCGCTAGCAAGGTCGACGTAGAGAAACTACTGGGCCTGACCGAAGAAGCAGACCCTGACACCTCCATACAAGACCTCATCCCCAGAGCCAAGAAACAGATCGAAACCCTCACCAACGCTGGGTACGAAACCGTCGCCGACCTAGAACCTCTCGATCCAACCACCGCAACGCTTGGTGGGTACGCAGCCGAAGCCATCCTCAATGCGAGAGCAGCCCTCGGCCCTGAACCGGTGTACCGCCGCCATGGGCAAGACGCCCAGGTGCCAAGAGCCGATATCGAGGTCGATCTCGACATGGAGAACGTGCTCGAAGGCGTGTACCTATGGGGAGCACTCCTCACCCATCAACAAGGCACCATCGCCACCCAACCCGGCTACCACCCATTCGCAACGTTTGACCACATCGACGAACAAGCCGAGATTGACGTCTTCAGTCAAATGTGGAGTTGGCTCAAGGAAGTCCAGCAACAGGCCAAAGAGCAAGGTCTCAGCTTCAAGTGTTACGTATGGCACGAACCCGCTGAGAACGGCCAGCTAAGACGCATCACCAAGAACGCCACGCACCTGTCCCGAGAAGTTGAAGACCTCATCCAGTCCGATGAGTGGGTAGACCTCAAGAAAGAGTTCGAACAACGCTTCATCACCGGAGGCTCATCAAGCCTTAAAACCATCGCCCCGTTGGCAGGCTTCGAGTGGGACGTAGACGACGCAGGCGGCGCCATGTCCATGATCAAGTTCCAACAAGCCCAAGAAGGCAACGAAGAGTCAGAAGAGTGGCTACTCACCTACAACAAAGGCGACGTAGAGGCGACGCTTGGGATCAGGGAGTGGATAGGGGACAACCATGATTGGCGGTTCATCTGCGTCTAGGGCAAGTCTTGACGCCCTAACGACTCTTGTGAGTCAGCCCTGTGTGCTGATGCATCTTTTCTAGATCACCAGTACGTCTGTGAAGCCAGTGTCCTCAAAGTGGGTACCGATCTCGTGCATGTGGTCTGGTGTTGGTTCTTCAAAGTGTTCGGCTTGGGGGCGGGTGCCGTGTTTGCGGAAGCCGATGATCTTTAAGGGCACGTTTGGATCCACTTCTTTGAGCCACTCGCCGGTTCTGGCTAGTTCTTCTTCTGAGTCGTTGGCGCCCGGGATCATGATGAGGCGTACCTCATAGAGCTTGTTGATCTTTGCCAAGTGCTTGATGGAAGCCAGCACTTCGGTGTTGGGTTGCTTCGTCATTTGGAGATGCGTTTCTGGATCAAGTGCCTTGAGGTCGAGCATCACACCGTCTGTGACCGGAGTCAACATCTCCCACACTTCCTGGGAGGCTGCACCATTGCTGTCGATGAAGGTAGTGAGGTGGCTCAGCTCTGGATCAGCCTTGATGGCGGTGAACAAGTCGAACACGAACTCGGCTTGTTGCGTGGCTTCGCCACCCGACACGGTGATTCCCGACAGGAAAGCATGGGTCGGCCGGATGGCATCGAGCATCTCATCGACAGTCACCAGTCGTGCGAGGGGCGTGCTGTCGCTTGGGCACTCTTCGACGCAGATGTCGCAGTCAGTGCAGGCCTTGAGATCAACCGACAAAGCGATGTTGGGGCCGGGCGAAAGAGCGTCTTCGGGGCACACGGGAATGCACACTTGGCAACCATCGCACAATGAGATTGTGTAGGGGTTGTGGCACACGTCGCAGTTGAAGTTGCAGCCTTGCAAGAACAGTACGAACCGGTTGCCGGGTCCGTCTACGAGGCTGAACGAAAGATAGTTATTGAGGAGACCCGGTTGGCGTGCGCTCACGGACCCCTACTCGTTTCACTGCTCGGTCTTCTACATGGGAGTTCTCAACAGATCCAACCCCAAAGAGTGTGCTCCCATGGCGTCCGCCCTCTTCGTGGAATCCAGCAACATCGCTCTTGCGCACCATATACCCAGTGATACGAATGAACCCGTTGGTGGCGAGGTTGAACGTGAAGTCCCGCATGCCCTTGGCAAAGGATCCACGGATGATGTCGACCATTGCCTTGGGGTTGCGCCGGGCGGTGTCTTCGACATGGAAGATGTCTGACACACCTGCTGGGAACAGATCATGATGCGGTGCAACGGCCTCAATGTGTTCAAACATGGAAGGCTCGGTGCCAATGGGGATCCTGGTGCCAGCGCTCACTTGGAGGTCAGAGTCGATACCTGACTGGGAGTGCAGGAAGCAGCGGCCGTCGTTGCCTTCGGTGTAGGCCATTGGGCGGTTGGCCACGAACTCTGAGACAGCCTTGGTGATCCGGTACGACAAGTCGTTGGCTGCTTGGTCGTGGCCGTAGGTGGCGTCACTTCCCTCGTTGGCCAGCAGAATGTTGACACACTCAGCAAGTCCGTAGATCCCGTACATGGCTGAGAAGTTGTCGATGTCGATGAGACCTTCAACAGCTAGGAAGTCATGTTCGTAGAACTTGGCTTCCTCTACGAGGTACTTGGTGCGAGCTTCGGTGAGCTCAGCGTTGAGTTCTGCGTAATGGGGGAGGGTTGAGGTGAAAAACGACTCGGTGTCACCAACGTGTTGCAGGGCAACCTCTCGCAGATTCATGCGCACCAATGTGTGGGCGCCCCCGCCTACCTTGAGCGAGTTGTAACAACTCACTACGCCATAGTCGGCCCCGAGGTCACGAGTCATGAGGGGGTGATTGACGAAGTGGGGCTTTCCGTTCTCAAACACGGTGCGCACACCGTCTTCGATGAGGTCATCAGGGGTGATGTCGGGATCCACCTTGAGGGTGACGTTGGGGACCACTTGGTAGAGTTCGCGCTCTAGGCGGAGGATCATGCGGGCGACTCGGTTGTCTTCGGGCCCAATGTTGGTGTGAACAAATGCGTCAGGCAACATGCGATCAAGTGAGATCCAGAAGCGTCGCAGCGACTTGTAGAGATGCTCGTCTGAAACGTTGGTCACGTACGGCAACAAGAGCGAGTCAAGGTCACCCAGGTACACGGGGAAGCCGGTGATGGACGGGACCTGGGTGTACATAATGAGCAGGAACGTGAGGGCGTCGTCAAAGTCTTGGGGTGGCTCAAGTTCGAGAAAGGCCGAACCCTGGGAGAGGGCCTTTTGGTAGTCGGGGAGCACGTAGCGGGGCCGGTACGGAGCGTTGCCCTCAAACATGTCGCAGATGATCTGCTTCTCGAGGGCGTGGGCGGCCTCGTCTGAGAGTTCGGGGTAGGCGAGGGCGGACTCGGCCATGGCCGCCATGTAGTGGCGTCGTTGGTGGAACGACATGTTGGGGTCAGTAACAACCCCCTGCACTTTGCTCTGGAACTCATCCATATGCATGAACCCATAATAGCAACCTTGGATTGAGGGGATTCCGATGTGGGGGAACTGACTGGGGTAGATGTCAGAGACGGGTGCCCCTTCCGCCTCGCAGGCTCGGCACCTTCCCCACAGACAGGGAAGGAAGCCCACGACCCGCTTTTTGACGAGGTACTGGGCGGTGATTTAGTGTGTCACTAGGTGGTGACATGCTGTCGCGGCCAATCAAGGAGCACCCATGGACACACCTAACGATCTTCACGTTGTTTTTGGAACTGGGGCGATAGGGATGACGCTTATCGAGGAGCTGCATGCCAGCGGTAAGCAGGTTCGGGCTGTCAACAGTCGTGGAAATGCTGACGTGCCCGAGGGTGTGGAGGTTGTTGGGGGTGACGCGGCGAGCACTGAGTTCGCCAAGGTTGCGAGCGCAGGTGCGTCTGTTGTCTACTTCTTGCTCAATCCGCCCTACACGAAGTGGCCGGAACTGTTTCCAGCGCTACAGACTGCTGTGATCGAGGGAGCGGCGTCGGCAGGAGCCAAGCTGGTTGCCATGGAGAACCTCTACATGTATGCCCCAACGCACGGGGAGCTGCTCACTGAGGACTTGCCGCATGACGCGACCACCCGAAAGGGAGTCCTGAGGGCACAGATGGCTAAGGAACTCATGGCGGCTCACGAATCGGGAAAGCTGCGTGTTACTGCCGCTCGTCCGTCGGACTATTTCGGTCCCCGGGGCTTGCTGAGCGCAATGGGAGAACGTGTCTTTTATCCAGCTCTTGCGGGCAAGAAGGCTCAGGTGATGGGTGATCCGAACCTGCTGCACTCGTACTCATTTCTGCCAGACATAGCGAGGAGCCTTGCGATCCTCGGGGAGCGTCCTGAGGCAGACGGTAAGGCGTGGCATCTGCCCAATGCCCCGGCAGTTACCACGGCACAGTTCATCGAGATGGTGTCTTCGGCTGCAGGTACCGATGTAGGGGTCTCAGCGATGCCGCGGCTCGTTGTGAGCCTGCTCAGCCTCTTCATTGGAGATCTTCGTGAACTGAAGGAGATGCTCTACGCCTACGAGGAACCGTTGGTCGTTGACGACAGTCGTTTCACGCAAGCGTTCGGGCAGGTAGCAACGCCTCTGCCAGAGGCGATCGAGGCCACGGTTGCGTGGTTCAAGGCGAATCCCAAAGCCTGAAAGCAGGCTCGACACGGCGGCGCACGGTGGGACCCTCAAAGTGACGGGTGCCCCTCCTCGCTCGCTTTTCCGGAAGCGCGATCTGTCTCCGATTCAGCGCGACCTGCCCTTGTCACGCTCGGGTTGTAGAGTGTGGTTTGCATCCTGAGTGGCTCTGATCATGAGTCCGGCAACCTGGGTTTCGACACCCAAGGTGCCTTGCCAATACCGGCAGATGCGGCTGGAAGCTCCAGCAACTAATTGTCGAGAGGAGGGCTCATGGAGCCCCTATCAACCCCTTTGCGTCCGCTGCACTGCGGAAGCTACTTCCCTGGACATGACACACACTGGATCCCGGTGCTCAAGGTGTACCTGCATGCCGAGCGTCACCCGGTGGTGCTTCAGTCAATTTGTGATGATGGGTGGATGACGTTCACGAGTGACGGCCAGAAGATCCGCCGTTGGCATCATGGTGTTGAGTGGATCAGGTCGATGGAGGACCTGGATTGGTGCCGTGTTGGCGAGAGTGAGTTCTTTGAAGCAGGTGGATCGTTCTGGGTGTGTACCGGCGAGGTGCGCACACCGTGCCCTGATGACCTGGGGCCTCCAGCGGATGGTGGCGCCACAGCGGAGAATCTGGTCGATCGGATCGCACAGAGAGGTGGATTCTCGATCAAGGGTACCGACCTCTCGTGGAGCGAGTAGACCCGCCAAGGGTAGGCCACCATTTTGGAGCAACGACTTCGCTGGTCGGTGTACAGTGCGTTGGTATAGAAGCTGGGCTCACCTAAGTCTCAGTGGTCACGGTCTCGGTGAGCAAACGCGGCTTCTCCGCTTGATGGAGGCACTGTGGCTATTACAGGTATTCGACTCTCGACCGCTGAGAGGTTGAATCGGGCCCAAGGTTGCTTGCTCGGCCAGTTGGCTGGAGATTCGTTGGGTTCGCTCGTCGAGTTCGAGAGCGAGGAGTCGATTGCCCATGAGTATCCGCAGGGTGTGCGTCTGCTCGCCAATGGCGGTTCATGGGAC
>CAXMSI010000069.1:0-8552 GCA_964196085.1 uncultured Acidimicrobiia bacterium
GTGTATTAGGATTGGCTCGTCCCCCAGAGGAAGAAAGTTCTCGTGTTTCGTTCCAAGACGGCCGGTCTGTTTTCAACAATCGTGGCTCTTTCCATGCTTCTCACCGCCTGTGGATCAAGCAATCCTGACAACATCACCGTCTATTCGGGCCGGTCAGAGAATTTGGTGGCGCCGCTACTCGAGCAGTTCACTGAAGCGACAGGGATTGAGGTGGAAGTTCGATACAACAGTTCCTCCGATCTGGCGCTGTTGGTTGAACTTGAGGGCGATAGGAGCCCAGCTGATGTGTTCATCTCACAGAGTCCTGGAGCATTGGGATTCCTTGATGGTTTAGGACTGCTCGACGTCCTAGAACCCGGCGTTCTTGACTTAGTCGAGGCGCAGTATCGGAGCGATACTGCTCGGTGGGTCGGCTTGTCGGGTCGGGTGCGGGTGTTGGTCTACAACAAAGACCTGGTGTCGGTCGACGAACTGCCAACGTCTATCTTTGATCTCACTAAGCCCGAGTTCGCCGGGCGGGTCGCTGTGGCTCCGGCCAACGGGTCCTTTCAGGACTTCGTTTCGGCTCTCCGTGGTCAGGCCGGGGAAGAAGCAACTGCCGAGTGGTTAGGCGAGATGGCGGCGAACGGGGCTCCCACGTATGTCAATAACACAGCCATTGTCCAAGCCGTTGGGCTTGGTGAAGTACCAATGGGGCTCGTGAACCACTATTACAACCACAGAGCGCAGGTAGAGAACCCTGATGTACGCTCGGTTAACCATTTCTTCACCGGAGGTGACGTTGGTTCCGTCGTCATCGTGACCGGCGCCGCTGTGCTCGACACGTCGGAGCACAAGGATGCCGCCAACGCGTTGGTCCGTTACCTATTGTCTTCCTCTGCGCAGGAGTTCTTCGCCCAGGAGACGTTTGAATATCCGCTGGTGGGTGGCGTCCCGACCGCTGGGGGAGTACCACCGTTGTCAGAGGTCAGCTCGACGAGCTTTGACTTCAGCAACTTGATCGGTGGCCTAACGCGCACCTTAGAGATGATCAACGACTCCGGGCTCAATGGTTAGCCGGTCAGCTACCACCTTCCCCGCCCCTGAAACTGAGTACCAAGAGCTAGTGCTACGAGCCAACCCCAAATCCTGTGCACCCGTGAATGGTTGCCTGTCGTCACTTACGGGGTAGGCGACTGGTTCTTAGGTTTGGAATGTTCACATCCTCAACCGTCACGAAGGCTTCGGGGTTCGCTGTTCGGATAATGCCGAGTGCTTCTGGAACCCGTTTTCTGTCAAGGGCGGCGAAGGCTAAGCGAACGCGCCCTGTCAGGCCTTGTGCGTTGAGAACTGTTACTAAAAAGCCTGCCCGACGTAAGTCGTCTGCTGGAGACGCGGTATCAACCGGAGTGAAGATGCGAATCACCTGCTTTCCGAGCGCCAGTCGTTCGTCGAGCCATCCGCCAGCGAGGGTGCCAGCAGCGTATCCAGCCGCGAACATGAATGCCCTCGCTGGCGAATCAAGGTTAGAAAACACGGCAGCAGCAGCAGCGAGCCAGGTGAGGCTAGAGAAGAAGGCAACAGTTGAAGCAAGCGCCTTGCGACCTCGGATCAAGAGAATGATTCGAAGCGTTGACATCGTCACCTCAAGAACGCGCAACGCGAAAATGGCGAAGAGGGCGACCGACGGGCTGAGGGCTTGGAAGAATTCAGTCATGGCTTAACCCCAACAGTGGCGTGATGGGTTCCAGTGGCTCCAACCGCCACCTTCGTTCACGAGCCAAGCTGCCACAGCAATGTTGATCTGCGGATCCCAAATCGATCCATCTTCCCATCCTGCAGCTGCCACTCGTGGCGGCCACATGCTGTGCAGGTGTTGGAAAAGGCCAGATGCTGTCGAACGGGGGTTCTTGGCATCGGGTCGGCCGTTGCTCTCGCACTGCATGATTTCAAGGGCCTTGTCGACCTGATCGGGCTCGAAGTAGATCTCCACCAACGGCCGCCAATCTTGGGCGCTTGTTGGGTTATCTGGTATGAGTGATCCGATTCCGCGGGCCCTTAAGACGCAGGCCGAGCCGCGAAGAGGCGGCTGGCAACCGAAGAATTCGTTGAAGTCCTGATCTGGGGAAGGATCGACAATTGCTACTACCTCCCACGTCTGAACCGGCAGGACGTATGGCACTACGTCGGGATGCAGCATGTCCAGAAAGGGCGTACCCATGGTGATAGGTGGGAGCGGTGTCGGAGCAGGCTGCTGCTGGGTAGGCGAGTAGGCACCACCTGCGTAGAAGGTTCCTACGAGCATGGCAACACCAATAAGGGAGATAACAAAAGAACGCATGGTTCCTCCTTGGGTTGGGCACAGTGGCTACCAACAGTGTTTGGGAGGGGTGGCCCGCTATGGCAGGCTCTGGCCGTTTTTCGGCAACCCGTACAGTATAACCAATGTGACAACTGCCCGCAAACTTTTGCAAGCGCGCAAACCGAAACCGGGGCCGGTAGCTAGCAAGTCGATGTTCTTCTCTGGGGAAGGGCTAGCTTTGGCGCTTGCTTCCGCTTCGGCTATCTAGCCCGACGGAGTACCCCAAACCTCAATCTCTTCGATCGAGATATCGTTGAATCCAGCTTGGGTTGCTTCGCCTTCGCCAGAGGCTTGTGATGAGTACCAAGCAGTGATTGTGATGGTCATCTCGGTCGAAGATCTCGTGACATAGGTTGCGAACGGGAGTGCGCCTTCCTGGTCGTCAAACGGGAAGGTAACTGGGGTAGAAGCGTCGTTGGTCGCAATCTGAACAGCTTGAGGCCGAGCGTTGGAGAAGAACCGATCGCCTGTGAGGTTCACGAACCCAACAGCGCTGATGTCGTACGGTTGGTCGAATTGCAATGTGATGGTCATCTCAGTGCGATCACCAATATTGCCATTCCAGTCGTTGGCTCCGCCGTCGAAAAGGGCGACACAAGGGTGAGTGCCATACTCGGAACTGCAAACAGCTCCATCAATAACGGCTTTCACTGTTTCGACAACAGGAGCCGTCGTAGCAATGGTGGTCCCTCCCGGAGGAATGGTGCTGGTTGCAGTCTCGCCGTCACCAAAGCTGCGAACGATCAGGGCAACCACCAGGACGGCAACCAGAACACCGATAGCGATCATGGCACTCCGCATTGCTGCTGTGGTGTTGATCATGGGCTGGGGGGCGACGGGGAGAGGAGCGTTGCCGAGGCGGGCTCCACACTCTTCACAATGACGGTTGGTTGCGGGATTGGCTGACCCACAAAGCGGGCAGTGGACGGTTCGTGACTGTTGGCTTTGCGGCTGATTAGCCGGCGGCATGTCTGGCTCGCCAGCGAGTGTGAACTCAGCTGTAGTTGACGAAGCGGGGATCGACATCCATTCGCCACACGAGGTGCAGAATTCTTCTTCCGGATCGACCTGAGTACTGCAGTTTGGGCACGTTTGATAAGGCATTAAGGGGTATTGTGCCATGTGTTCTGTTTTTCGTTGGGTAATCATGATTGAATTAGTGAAGTCATCGGGCTTGTTGGCCCAAATACCTCCGGCCGAAGCGTGGACCGCCGGCAACATTGTTGGTGTGGTCGTGTTGACCGCGCTCTTGGTCAGTGGGCTTGTTGTTGGTTACCTGCGGCTGAGATGACCTCGAATCTGTTGCAACCAGCAGCCCGAGTCCCTGTCACAGTGACGAAGTAAGATCGCTGTATGAACTTTGTTTGTGACCACTGCGGGTATCGAGCTGGCAAATGGATGGGCTTTTGCCCCCAATGCCAGGTCGACCAACCGCTCACAGAGGAATCCAAATCAGTCGCTTCGGCCCGTAAGAAGGGCTCCACTAAGCCGACTGTTGTCTCTCTTGAAACAGGTGGAGAGCCGCCGCCACGAATTTCTACGACGATTAGCGAGCTTGACCGGGTCCTTGGTGGCGGGATTGTCCCCGGTGCCGTCATCCTCCTGGGTGGCGAGCCAGGCGTCGGGAAGTCGTCATTGCTCCTCCAGGTGGCCGGTGCCCTCGGGGCGGCGGGGTCTAATGTCTTGCTCGCGACTGCCGAAGAATCAGCTGAACAAGTAAGCCTGCGAGCAAGGCGCTTGAATGTCGCATCTTCCAACGTACATCTTGTTGCTGACGACGACGTTGACGGTATTCTTGCGGTTGCTGAGGAGATGCGCCCGGCGTTGATGGTCATCGACTCGATTCAGACGGTTCGAGTTTCCGATGCTGGCGGGGCAGCAGGGGCTGTCAGCCAGGTGCGCGAGAGCTCGAGTCGAATCATCAGGTTCGCCAAGGACCAAAACATCCCAACCGTACTGGTCGGCCACGTCACCAAGGACGGCGGAATTGCTGGGCCCCGAATGCTGGAGCACATGGTGGACGTAGTCGCCTATCTCGAGGGTGATGTAGATAGGGGCCTGCGAGTGCTCCACTCGCTCAAGAACAGGTTTGGGGCAACAAATGTATCAGGCCTGTTCGAGATGACGCCCACGGGACTGAACGAGGTCCCTGATCCCTCCGCGGCTTTTGTCGGCGCATGGAAGGGAGATGCGGCTGGCTCCGTAGTGTTTCCAACTGTGCAAGGTCGCAGGACGTTCCTCGTCGAGGTCCAGGCCCTAGTTGTGCCATCAGGAGCTCCGTCACCCAGGCGTTCGGTTCGCGGGATTGAGGCTGCTCGAATCCATCAGTTGCTTGCGGTCCTTCAACGAAGTGCAGGACTCGATTTCACCAACCAAGAGGTCTATGTTTCCGTTGTGGGAGGCTTCTCTGTCCGCGAACCCGCCGCAGACGCTGCCGTAGCCGTCGCCTTGGCGTCAGCCTTCAAGGATCGAGCAGTGGGACGGTTGGCTGTTTGGGGAGAGGTTGGTTTAACGGGCGAGGTGCGATCTGCGCCAGCAAGTGATCGGCGAGGTGCCGAAGCATCCAGAATGGGGTTGAAGGCTCTCGGCCCTAATGACTACAAAACGCTGCCTGACATGCTGCGGATAGCGTCGCTGTTGTAACGCAACTCTTTTCCGAATGGCGCACCAATCATCGTGTTGTGCGACTAGCCTCGCTTGGATGGACGACATTCCCTCTGACTTTCTCCAAGCGCTCAGCCAGCTTGCTCCCGGCACGTCGGTGAGGAAGGCCTGTGAGCGAATCATCCAGCAGCACAAGGGTGCCCTCATCGTTATCGGACTAGACCGCCTTGTCGAAGAGGTTTGCACGGGTGGGTTCGTCCTCCTAGATTCTGCCTTCTCAGTGGCCCGGATGGGCGAACTGTCGAAGATGGACGGCGCAATCGTCATTGACGAAGGCGCAGACAAGATTTTGAAAGCCAACGTTCACCTCGTTCCAGACTCCTCGATTCCGACGGCCGAGACTGGCAGTCGGCACCGCTCAGCTGAGCGAGTGGCAGTTCAAACGGGCCGGCCAGTGGTTTCAATCAGTGAACACCGCGGTGTTGCCACACTTTTCTTCAGGGGATACAAGCACGAGCTCGAAACCCCAGCTGCTGTTATTGCCAGGGTGAATGAGTCGCTACATACCCTTGAGAGATTTAGACGAAGGCTCGATGACGCCATCGAACGTCTAGACACCGCAGAGGTAAATGGGCTTGTCAATGGCAGGCATGTGGGGACCGTACTGCTTCGGGCTGAGCTCCTCTCCAGAATCGCAGGCCAGATTGAAACTGACACTGTGGCGCTTGGCGGCGAGGCAGAGGTTGTTCAGCTCCAGACTGGCGACCTCATGTCAGGAGTTACCAGCACGGTCGAGCTTGTGCTTCGAGCTTACTTAGAAAAGCCCACCAAGAAGGCTGTGGCTGAGGCCATTGGCGTCCTGTCGGTGATACCAGCAAACAGCCTCTCAGATGTCTACGTGGTCTCGAACGAGGTCTCGGTGGGCCATCCCGATACTGAGGTCGCACCGAGAGGCTTCCGAATTCTGTCTGGCGTACCGCGACTTCCCGACTCGATCGTCTCTGCGATCGTTCGACATTTCAAATCGTTCGAAGCCTTGCTCACCGCGTCTGCAGGCCAGCTTGCCGAAGTAGATGGAATTGGCTCGACCCGAGCGGCGGTTATCCACCGCTTCGTCGATCGCAGAATGGAACTCGCCGGTCGAGTCGACGTGTGAACCACCTAGCGGTTTCTTCGGTTACACCTCTAAAGCATTACAATCACAGATCCTCTCCCACGTCTGAAGGTTATGGCAACGAAAAAGACCTATAAGTTCAAAGCACGCGACAAGGTCGTTCATCCTCACCACGGCGCTGCCACGGTCAAGAGACGCACCAAGAAGAAGGTACTCGACAAGAACATCGAGTACTACGTACTTGAAATAGCTACAGAACCGCTCACTGTGTTGGTCCCAGTAGACCGCGTTGAAGGCATCATTCGGCCCGTCATCTCTAAGACTGCAGCCAAGCAGGTGTTCGCAACATTCCGTGACGAGCCTCAGGAGTCAGGTTCAAACTGGAGCCGCTGGTACAAAGTACTCAACGAGAAGATGACGTCTGGTGACATCTATCAGGTAGCTGAGGTTGTTCGCGACCTCACGTTCGCCCAACAGACCAAGGGAATTTCGCCTGCCCTCAAGCGGATGCTTTCTCGTGCTCGGCTAACGCTTTCTTCCGAGCTTCAGTTCGCTCTGGAATCGACCGAAGAAGAAGTCATCAAAAAGATTGACAAAGCGTTGCCGAAAGTTGAGGCCACCGACGCGTAGCCCAACCCAGTGAAAGGGGGCTGACGTGCTTGTTGAAATAGTACGTCTTGCCGTAACCCTCATCGCGACTGTGATTGGATATCGCAGCAGTTTCGGTTCTGCCCTCGTCGTCGATGGACATGAGGCCATCGGAGCACTTATGGGCGCCCTCGTTGGGTACATTGTTGGCGGTCTGATCGGACGTGCCTACTCAGGTCGGGTCGACGGCATCGCCAAGAGTTTCTCTTTCCGTCAGACTGGCCCTCAAATGCTTGCGGGAATTGTAGGTTCCGTAGTCGGACTGTTGTTTGGGCTCGTCCTTGCTTTGCCGCTGATGCTGATGAGTGACCTCGTGCTTGCTGTCCCTACCTACCTTTTGATTGTCGTAATGGCAGCCGGCTTCGGTGCCAGATTCTTCACAGCCAACGCATTGGACTTCCTGGCAAACGCAGGTGTTCGGCCTACTTCGGCCATGGTATCAAAGCGCCTCGGTTCGGCTGAGAATGCCTTCCTCATCGACTCTTCGGCAGCCATCGATGGTCGGATTCTTGACATGGTGAAGACCAAGCTCGTCGACGGCCAAATGTGGATTCCCGGATTCGTTCTTGATGAGATGCAGGGCCTTGCAGATGCATCGGATATTTCGAAGCGTCGCAGAGGGATGCGTGGCCTCGACGTAGTGCACGCAATGAGGAGTCATGTCGATCTGCTTGTGCTCGACGAGACCGTGCCTGAAATTGACGATGTGGATGCGAAGCTAGTGCACCTAGCAGCAGAGACCGGCGCAACGCTTATCACGACCGACCAGCACTTGGCTAAGGCTGCAGAGGTGAGAGGGATCAGGGTTGTGAACCCAGCGGTCATTGCCGATCATCTCAAGCGTAAGGTCACGATTGGTGAACAGCTCACGGTCAACGTCTCGAAAGCCGGAACACAGGACGGTCAGGGCGTGGCATATCTCGACGATGGGACGATGGTCATTGTGGAGTCGGCCCAGGGCGAGATCGGCAACGACCTCTCTGTCGAAGTGGTCTCCACCACCAAGTCAGCAGTAGGTCAACTCCTCTTCGCTCGCAAAGTCTGAGTAATCTGCTCCAGTGATGGAGAAGAACGAAGTTTGGGGAGTAGTGGTAGCGGCCGGAAACGGGTCCCGCTTTGGTGCCCCCAAGCACAGCCTCCTTTTTCACGGCGTTCCCTTGTGGCAAGCTGCCAGAGACCGGCTTTTGGAAGGAGGGGTTGCCGAGGTGGTTGTCGTTGGTGATGTGCCAAGCGGCATTTCTGGTGGCTATCGAAGGCAGGACTCTGTGGCGAACGGCTTGGCTGCTATCCCAAGCAGCGCCGACCTCATCTTGGTGCACGACGCCGCACGGCCCAACGTATCGGCTGATCTCGTGAGATCGGTAATCGGGCGACTCGAGGCTGGTGGCGTAGATGGTGTGGTCCCAGGCCTGGCGCTCACCGATACCGTCAAACAGGTCGACGGTGCTGCGGTTGCGCGAACACTCGATAGGACTACTTTGTTTGCCGTTCAAACTCCTCAGGGATTTACAGCTGATGCCCTCCGGTCAGCCCATGCATCGGTAGTTGTTGATGTGACGGACGACGCTCAGATGGTTGAGCTCAATCACGGAACCGTGGTTATCGTCGCCGGTGAACCCGGCAATACCAAGGTGACCTTTCGTGGCGACCTTGAGAGGATCGAGGCCGCCTCCTCATGAGAGTTGGTTGGGGTTTCGACGCGCACCGATTCTCGCCTCAGGGTGAGATCAGGCTGGGAGGAGTTGTTGTTGATCAATCACGAGGGATCGATGCAACGAGCGACGGCGACGTCCTCGCACGCAACGTCTGCCTCGCCCTCGGCCGCCGCGGCAGCCCCCGTCGCCT
>CAXMSI010000069.1:8595-8830 GCA_964196085.1 uncultured Acidimicrobiia bacterium
CCGATGCTGACTCGATGGGGATTCTGGCTGATGCGGTTCGGCGGGTTGCCGACGTAGGCCTCGTGCCCTATCAAATCGACGTGACAGTGGTTGCCGAACATGTGCGCGTGGCGCCCTACAGGGACGCCATTCGGCAAAGTCTGGCTGAGGCGCTCGGGCTGGAATTGACGGAGGTTTCGGTCAAGGCGACTTCTACTGACCAACTTGGCTTCCTTGGACGCGACGAAGGGTTGGC
>CAXMSI010000070.1:0-8740 GCA_964196085.1 uncultured Acidimicrobiia bacterium
CATGGTTGATCATGAACAGGGTGACATCGCTACTACTTCCGATCCCGACAGCACCGATCGTTGCCATGACAATGGCGATCGTGGCAGGGGTCACCGTAAGCGTGTGGCAGGGGCGCCGACTCACAAACTTGATTCGATAACCCACCCCGATGAAGAGTAAAGAGGGCGCCCGAAAGGGCGCCTCCTTATGTGGGTCCGGAAGGTACCAATCGAACAGCTACTTCTTTTCAGCCTCGTAGAAGGGATTCTCTCCACTGGCATGATCTGTCGCGTCTTTGATCGCGGTGACCTCTGGAACTCGTTCCATGAGTATTCGTTCGATTCCCTGCTGGAGAGTGACGGACGCCATGCCACAACCTTGGCAGCCTCCCATGAGTTCTAGGTAGACGACGTTGTCATCGTCGATCGATACAAGACGTGTTGCACCACCGTGAGATGCAATGGACGGGTTGATTTCTTCATCGATCACCTGTGTGACTCGATCAACGAGCGGGCCTTCAAGGGTGCCCTTCGGAGCTGTCGAGGCGCCACCGCCGAGTGGCGAGGGAGAGTTGGGATTCTCAATCGCAAGCCCGCGGTCGCCTATCTTGACAAGCGCTCCTTCTAGCCGGTCGCGGTCAGACTCCTTGAGGATCACAGACAGATCACCGTGTTTCTCGATGACAGAATCTTCCCCTGCATCAACCACGGGTACGAAGCTGAGTTCGTAAACGAACTGGAGCCCGGTAACGCCTGTAATCTCGAGCAGAAGACCGAATTCGTCGTCACCCGGCTCGTTGTCGCGAATATCAACGATGACGTCTAGGGCATCGGGTCGACGGAAAGAATATTGGAACTCATAGTTACCTCAGGAAGAACAAGTTAATCATACCGCTCTATCGAAGTTTCCCGACACGCGGCTTGCCACGTCGTCGCAGAGGCCAACTATTGTGTCGCTCATGACTACCCCCATTGGCGACGACTCCAACTCACGCGTGGCTCTCGTTGTCGCGTCGGGTTCCTACAGAGTATCGGCGTTCCTGGCCGCGGCCGACAAGTGTGGAGTCGAGCTCACCATTGCGACTGATGCCGAACTACCCCTTATTGAGAGCATCGCAATCGACCTTGCCGAGAGTCGATCATCAGCTGCAGCCATCGCGGCGGCCGGCCCATTCACGTCCGTGATCGCCCCCGATGATGTCGGCGTGGCCATTGCAGCAGAAGCCGCCGCACTGTTGGGGCTTGCTCAGAATCCTCCACTTTCTGTCGCACTTACACGTAACAAAGCGATGATGCGCGACGCACTGACTGGCGTTGTCCCTCAACCGCGGACGTGGGTGGTTGAGCGGGGTGCCGATGTCGGAGCGATCATCGCCGAATTCGGCGCACCCTGTGTCATCAAGCCGGTCTCTCGCTCTGGGAGCCAGGGTGTAATTCTGATCAATGATCCAAAGACCGCCGAGGCCGTCATCGGGCGCGTCCGGCGAATCCTCGCCGTCACCGGCGGCAACCCCAACGAAGCTCTCCTGCTCGAGGAGTACATCGATGGCGAAGAAGTTGCAGTTGAGGGCGTAATTGAGAACGGCGGCTTCCGCCTATTGGCCATATTCGACAAGCCTGACCCACTCAACGGTCCATACTTCGAAGAGACACTGTACGTCACCCCATCTAGGCATCACCCTGAAGTCCTCGCCGAACTAGAGCAAACAACCTCGGTGATCTGCAAGACCCTAGGCTTGGTGTCAGGACCGGTCCATGCTGAATTCCGGATCATCAGCGGACGCGTTGTTGTCCTGGAGGTCGCTGCACGTTCCATTGGGGGTCAGTGCGGCCAGGCACTCTCGTTCTCGGGACTGTCCCTCGAGGAAGTCCTCATCATGAACAGTCTCGGCCGCCCCCTTCCCCTTCCTCCGCCGAGCACCGCGTCAGGCATTCTTATGCTTCCGATCCCCAGATCAGGCCAGCTAGTTTCCGCCCAAGGAGTCGACGAAGCGTCCGCTATCTCGGGGGTCACCGGAGTCGAAATATCCATCCCTCTCGGTAGCCGCGTCGTACCGCTGCCTGAAGGGAACAGGTACCTCGGCTTCGTGTTTGCAAATGGACGAGATCCAGAAGAAGTCGAAGCGTCACTTAGATCGGCCGGTGACCTGATTACCTTCGATATCCTGCCGGACACAAATTCGGGTTGACCCGGTTGTAGCTGGCATCGTTCTTCTTCGGTGGGTACTCCCCAACTTCGAAGCGACGCCGCTAGTGTCCAACCTGTATTACGACCGGGGGCGAAATGATCTGTAGCGTCTGCAAACACGAGAACGAGTCAGATGCATCTTTCTGCTCGAACTGTGGCAGCGCCCTAGCGGTCACATGCACGAACTGCGGCGCCGAGTCGACTCCCGACAGCAAGTTCTGCCGGGTGTGCGGGCAAGCTTTCGGCGCCGTGGAACAAGAACCCGACGACGACCTTCGCCGCTACATTCCAGAAGAGCTGCTGAAAAAAATGCGCGCGGCACGAGCTGGCAAGACTATGGCCGGCGAACGGCGCACTGTCACCATGCTCTTCGCCGATGTCGAAGGCTCCACGGCAGCTGCAGAGACTCTCGATCCCGAAGATTGGGCCGAAGTCATCAATGGCGCATTCGAGCGGCTCATCCAACCCGTTTACCGTTACGAGGGAACGCTCGCTCGGCTAGCTGGCGACTCAGTCCTCGCGTTTTTCGGGGCACCGGTGGCTCACGAAGACGACCCAGAACGGGCTGCGATGGCAGCTCTGGAAATGCTCAAGGCCATTCCCTCATACTCCTTGAGCGTCAAGAAGAAGTGGGGCATATCCATCCAGGTGAGGATTGGCATCAACACCGGCCTCGTAGTTGTGGGGGAAGTCGGCTCAGATCTGAGGGTCGAGTACACCGCCCTTGGGGACGCTATCAACCTGGCCGCTCGAATGGAACAGACTGCCGCTCCCGGAACCATCCAGATAACTGAGAGCACCCACGATCTGATCAAGTCCCACTTCGAGATGGAGGACGTGGGCGCGGTACAAGTCAAAGGAAAGGAAGCTCCGGTCCAGGCGTACTCCGTTGTTGGGAGAAAGAATCAGGAGAACGACCAGACGAGCACAGTGCTATCCCCACTCGTGGGCCGGGACGCCGAAGTTGGCGCCCTCCAAGAGGCTGTATCGAAAGTCACCGACGGAGGAGGAGGCATCGTAGCCATCCTTGGCGATGCAGGACTAGGAAAGTCCCGACTTGTTGCCGAACTCCGTTCACTCAATAGCGATCGAATTGGCCCGTGGTGGGAACCTGACGCCTCACCCACAATAGGCTGGGCTTCTGGGGAGGCGCTCTCCTACAACAACACTGTCCCGTACGCCCCGATCGTTGATCTGCTCAAGGACTGCCTGCGCCTGCCCGAGACCGACACAAGTACCTCCAATCAGTCGCAGCTCCAAGACTTCGTGGAGTCCTTCACAGAAGAACCCGCTGAGAACCTCCCCTACCTCGCCAACCTTCTCGGCACAGAAGTCACCCCAGAGATGGCATCACTTATCAATGGACTCCAAGCTCCCGAACTACAGCGGCGGACCTTCAGGGCGGTCATTCGCTTGGTGGAATCAGCTGCCCGGCTGAGGCCGACAATCCTCGTGTTTGAAGACCTTCACTGGGCCGATCCAGTTTCCCTGGCCCTCATCCAAGAGTTAATGCAAGTCACCGACCGAGCCATGCTTCTCCTGGTCATCACCATGCGTTCCTACCGAGACCGACCGTCTTGGCAGATCCACGAAACCGCTGCACGTGAGTTCGATCATCGCTACACGCCCCTAGAGCTTGTACCTCTGCAAGCCACCCAAACCATGGAACTCGTCAACACGCTCCTCGGCGAAGAGAGCAATGAGGCAACCCGCGAGCAAATCGCCTCAAAGTCACAGGGGAACCCGTTCTATGTGCAGGAGTTCTTGAACTCGCTGGGTGACCATCCGGGCCAAACCACCGGGGATTCGGATGCGTCTGGAGACATTCAGGTGCCCACAAGCATCAATGGTCTTCTGACGGCTCGACTGGACAGGTTGGATCCCGAGGCTCGGCTAGTCATACAAATCGCTTCAGTAATCGGCAGAGAGTTCCGTTTCGATGAGGTCGAGCACCTCATCGACGACTCGATTGAGCTGCGTTCGGTACTTGCAGATCTGATGAGAAGGAAGTTGTTGGAAGAGCGAGTCCGTCTTCCGGAGCGTCTCTTCGGATTCACTCACGCGCTGCTGCAAGAGACCGCCTACAGCTCACTGCTTCGTCGTTCACGTCGTGATCTCCACAGCCAGATCGCGTCGTATCTCGAGTCAGCTCATCCCGATGGAGTGCAGGCAATTGCAAACCACTTCATGAAGGCTCACGAGCAGGGCCGTGCTCTCCCCTACCTCGTTGCAGCTGGCGAGAGGGCGTCGCGAGCGATGTCGTTAACTGATGCTATCAAGTTCTACAACCAGGCTTTGGCGATCGACGAACCGGGCGAAGTAGCTCTCCTTCGACGAGCACACGAAGGATTGGGAGCCGCCTACACGATGATCCCAGATCTGACGCTAGCCTCTGCGGCATTCCAAGATATGCTCACGTTGGGACGTGCAGAGTCAGAGCCCACCATGCAAGTGGGCGCTCTCAACCGGCTCGGTTTCGCCACCGCCGTGTTGGGCGGAGAGTTCGATGAAGCTTCTGGGTACCTAGAACAAGCAAGGGAGCTCGCTGAGGAACACGGCGACGAAAGAGGGCTAGGCGAGTATCACATGAATGCCTGCATAATCGCGACCCAGCGAGGGGACATGCGGACAGCAGCAGAGCACGACGCAGGGACAGCTCTCGTAGGAAGCAGGACCGGTAACCAGACCTTGCGAATGGGGGGATTGGTACAGCGGGCCATCAGTTTCGTCATAGGCGGGTTTTTCGAAGAGGGAATGATCGCTGTGAGAGAAGCCCGGAAAGAGGCAGTAGAGACGGGAGACGAACTCTCACAAGCAATCTTAGATGCAAGCGTTGCTCCGTACTACCGACTGCAACAAGGTGACCTGGCGGGCGGTCTGATTCTTGCCAAAGCTGGTGCAGAGACGGCCGAACGATATGGCAGCAACTGGGCCCCGCAGAGTTGGATGTCCACCGGCTATTTTGCTGCAGTTCTCGGAGACCTAGAGGATGCCCTAGCTTCGTCATCGCGAGGGCTGCGCGTTGCCGAGCAATACAACCAGCCGAACTTCGCTGCGGCTGCCGCGGGCCATCTGGCCGCCATGTATGGAGCAGCAGGCCTCTTGGACAAGGTCGAGGAGAATTTCGAGATCGCAATCAGAAACTTGAGCGCACCAACCGGGAAGTCCGTTTCTTCGACTGCTTGGAACGGGCTTGGGCGGGCGATGCTCGACATCGGAGAGCCTGAGCGAGCCTTGGACTATTTCCAAAAGAGCCAAGCGCCATCAGCCTCCCAAATGACCGAAAAGGGTTCCACTCTATTGGGGATGGCTGAGGCTCACCGACAGCTCGGAGATCTCGGGTCGGCCCGAGAAGCCCTCGCCACTGCTGATACCTTCGTCAGTGAGTTCGGCATGGCCTATTTGCGTCCAGCAGTTGAGTTGGCAAAAGCGCGTTTGACTGACGGCGGCCCCGAGACTGTTTTGGAAGGCCTCCAACTCGGGATCGACCAAGCCAAAGCGATGCTGCTGGATCCTGTCCTGTGGCAACTTCAATCGGAGCTCGCCGGGGCCCTGAGTGACCTGGGTCGAGGAGACGAAGCAGCCGCAAGCCTCGCCGAGGCAGGGGCAACTATCTCTCGAATGGCTGGAAGAATCGTTGACCCAGATCTGCGTGCGAGCTTTCGCCTCCACAAAAATGCGAAGCTTCGCCAGCCAAGAACGGATCAGAAGGCATCTCCTCCAGCCATGGGGACTGCCAATGGAAGCGATTAGCAACGCAAGACCTAGAACCCCGCTGAGATCTCGCAATCGTTCTCACCGATGTCGGTGGTCGTACCGCCGAAAGCAATAATTCCGACTCCTTCAGGGCAGATATTGCCCTCAGCACTACCTCCAACGCTGCCTAGAAAGAGAGCCGAGACGGAAGCAATCTCGGTGAAGGTGTTGCGGAGTACATCGGGTGAAGCCCCATCGATCACTTGGATACCCACCTCAGCGCCACTTATTCGGTTTCCGACCACTGTTGGCGATGAGAGTTCGATGGATGCGACCGCAACAGGACCATTTCCACTGATCGTGTTAGAGCTCAATGTCGGCGATGCGTACCCCGACATCTTCACCCCAATTTCGTCTGCGCCGCGAACGCTGTTCGACTGAAATCGGCCTTTGGCCTCACCGCTGAACTCCACGCCAATCGCTCCCCAAGACCTCACGGTGTTCCCCACGATCGACGGGCGGGCCCTCTCGGCCACTTGAAAGGGCAGATTGGCTGAGACCTCGGAGGACGAAATCGACGGTGTACTCGATCCTGCGATGAGTATCCCAGTGCCCACACTCCCTCCGACGGAGCTTTCTGTGATCGTAGGCGATGCGCTACCGACGACCTGTATCCCAATCGAGGCATCCACGTCAACATCCAACCCTGTGGCCGTTCCGGCTCCGGATTCGCGGTAGACAACGCCTGCTGTCGCCTCCCCAGCGATACTGACTGTGTCGAGCGCCGGGGCCGCCTCACCCGCGACCATCACCCCCACATCAGCATCTGTGATCTCAACTCTGGAGAGTGTCCCAGCACCCGACTCAAGATAGAGTGCCCCAGCGCCGGCAACACTGTGCACGCTCCCACCCGAGATCGATGGAGTGGCCGTCCCAGCTACCTGGTACCCAATCTCATACCCGCTAATCACGTTGGCGCGGATGACCGCGGCGCTCGATTCGACGTTGAGGATCGCTGTTCCAACCTCACCTTCAAAAATATTGGCGGTGATCTCAGGGAGCGCCTCACCGCCAATCTGAATTGCGATCCCGAAGCCAACGAACGTATTTTCGGTGAGTGTGGGGGTGGCAGCTCCGGTGATCAGAGTGCCGATCGTCTCAGATCCCATGAGAAGGTTCCCCCTGATGCGCAGGTCCGAAGCATCACTTAGCTGCAGACCCACAAGTGCATCGCGAATTTCGCTGTCAACCACTGTGCCAGTTGTGTCATCAATAGCGGCGATACCCACGTTGGATTCACCAACGAACGAGCTAGAGAGCACAGCGACAGTCGCATTGCCCCCCAGGATTAGGCCGGCTTCGTTGCTGTCAAACGTTGTGGACTCTATGAGAGCTTCTCCCCGATCACCGACGGCCATACCGCGGCGGTGCCCCCGCACCTCGTTCCCGATGGTCGTCGCCGAGGCATCATCCAGCACCTCGATTCCCGTCTCTCCATTGTCAGCGATGATGTTCTCATTCACTGTCACATTGGCTGCGTCTTCGGCGAGGATCCCGGCCACCAAGTTGCCAACAATTTCATTCCCACCAATCAGGACACTGGACTCACCGCCGGCACCAATGCCGAGCTGATTACCCGAGACGACTGAATCGATGACCGTTCCCTCGTCGCCTCCTCCATTAATGAAACACACCCCGCAGAAGCCGTTGTCGACAATACGACTGCCCTCGATACGCGGGTCCCCTGCCCCGAGTACCGCAATTCCAATCCCCGTGTTTGACTCCACAACCACATCGCTCACAAGGACGATCCGTGGTTGACCATCTTCTTCGCCATCCGGATAGACCACTGCAAGACCATGCCCGTCAGCAGCGCCGTCGGGGGCGCCTATCGCTCCCGAGATCACCAGGTCAGAGACAGTAAGAGAGCCGCTATTAGCCACAATCACGGATGCGATCTCATCACCAACGTGCTCCATCGACATCGCTGACAGGGCGTACTCGCCTAGCCCCACGATCAGCACTGCCGCCCCAGCGGCGCTTGACCGAATGAAGGTTTCGTCGCGGCCAGCCCCTATGAGCGAGATCGTTCGATCAAGCAAGATCAATTCATCGATCAGGTACTCCCCTGCCTCTAGATTGACCTCGGATCCGGACCCCAGCTCCAAAAGAACCCCCACGAGATCATCATCGGGCCCGACTGAGACCTGCTTTGGAAGTAGGGCTCCCGGGTTGATGCCCTGGAGGCTCATAGCCACTCGTCGCCCTACCGGACCGATGCCTGTCAACCTGTCGATTCCGGAGCCAAGGACAGCGTCGAAGACTTCCATATCACAGCCATCCCCAATGGCCTGAGTTCGGGTGAGAGAGACAATCTGGTCAAGCTCAGACGCCCCCTCTAGTTGGGAGCCAGCTAGGTCACCGATCGATGCATCATCAAAGAGAGCCACGTACTCGGTCGCCTGCTCGACAAGATCATCAGCGCTGAATACACAGTCGGCAACAGACACCGTCGTTGGCGGCGGCTCGGCTGGCGTGCATGCCGTCACGGCCAATAACGTGGCGGCGAGAATCGACGTCAGACGGATGGACACCATGCCAGCTTTGCAGGTTGCCGGGTTATAGGAGAACTGATCTGAGCTGGAAGGCTCAGACGGCGTGCCAGTTCGCAGACCGCCCGGCTCCGACTCTGAGGACACCGCTCATAGGCGTTCTCGCCGCGGCACTATGGGTAAGACCGAGCACATGTCCGAACTCGTGGACAAGAACCCTGTGCAAGCTGGCGCCGAAGGTCGACCAACCCCAGCCAGCAGCTGTTCGGTCGATCAGGATCGAAGAACCGGTTGCGGTGGCGAGGAGCGTGCTCGGGAGGTCGGT
>CAXMSI010000071.1:0-8507 GCA_964196085.1 uncultured Acidimicrobiia bacterium
ACCAAGAGCCTCTTGGCTGCATCAGGATCGACGTCTTCGGCATTGTCCAAACGCTCCTTGAACCCCTTGATATCGGCTCCTACCGAGAAGAGCGGATCGCCATAGATCATGACTGCTCTGAAGGCATCATCTTGGCAACGCTCCACAGCCTCCAAGATCTCTCCTGCGAACTCTTCACTGAGAGCGTTAACAGGGGGCCGGTTCAGTTTGATGACCGCAACCGGCCCGTCGGTGGAGAAATCGATCATGGACATGGCAGCGCCTCTTCCTCTGGTGTCTGCCCAGATTAATCCAGTTGACGCAACTCGCGGCAACCCTTTGACCAGTCAGCCGTGCCGGCAGCCCACTTCCTAACGGCCGTAGCTCTTATCCACTCTGATCTTGAGAATCACTCGCTCTGACTGAACCTTGCTTGAGTACGCATGCCCGGTGTACTTGTATGACAAGTCTTCGATGCTTTGCGCTGCATCCGGCCCCCGGATCGTTTCCACAACAGTGCCTCTCACTTCAACAAAGGAGTAGGAGTCTTGCTGGTCCATAAGTACCACAGTCACCCGCGAGTCGCGTTCGATGTTCTTGAACTTGGGGCGATGCACCTCGGTGTTCATGATGATGTGCTCACCGTCATGGTGTACCCACATGAGATGCGACTGCACCGTGCCGTCAAGCCTCACCGTACTCAGCACCGCGACGTGGGCGGCACTAGCAAGCTCTTGAATCCGGTCGCTCAACATCAGCGGCCTAGAACAGTTCGTCTTCGATACCAGCGTCTACGCCTAGCACGCCGGGGACTCGGTCTACGAGGATGCGCTCGATACCAGAGGTCAGGGTCATCGTGGAAAGAGGGCAACCGCCGCACGCACCGACCAACTCAATCTGAACGATGCCATCTTCAACACCCTTCAGGATGAGGTCGCCACCGTCAGCCTGCAACGCGGGTCGCACATACTCAAGCGTTGCTTCGAGCACTTTGAGATCGACTTTGGCGGCCGGATTCGGGGCGCGCTTGATGTGGAGGGTTTCTTCCATCTCCTCAGTCTACCGCCCCCTCTTCAACAACCAAAGAGCCTTCTCAACCAACTCAGAGTTGCGAAGTTCCTACTCCGCTCCCCGATCGGGCCGACCCACCGCTTCCTTGGCGCCAGGTCGTTGAACCGTGATAGCGCCACCCGTGAAGGTCACCTCCCACTCGCCGGCGCTCGCCGAAGTTGTGACGCCATCAACGCTCATCGTGGCCGGCCCCAACAGCTCGAGCGCCACCTGTTGCACATCCCAGGTGAGCCCCACCTTCAACACGGCGGGAACAAACTCGCTGGCCCCCTCGGGAAACAGCCCCGTGTAGTAATGATTGAGTATCTCGTCGTAGGTGAACCCATTGACAGCCATCTGCTGGGCTCCGTACTGGCTCATGCCCACCAAGTGGCCCCAACCATGACCAGCAAACTCAATTGTTCTCGGCAACCTCTCGAAGCTCAAGGCGAGGTCGTCAAACAGCCGCCGGGATGTCACTGAGAACGTAGGGCCCAACACCACTTGGGGATATCGACGTTCTGGAGTCCTCCAAGCCGGAAAATCTTCTGGATACTCTTTTGGAGCGTATCGGTTCATAAGGTTCCGAAACCCCCAGGTAGACCAACGCTTAGATCCGTGGCGGTACCGAACTACCACCTCCCAAGGCCCGTCGCCATCGGCATGTTGCTCGACAACAATCCCAGTGACTCCAGTCGGCTCGCCTGCAGCCTCCAAGATGTCATCCAATTGGTTAACAGTAAGGGAGAAGCTCCAGTCGACGAACGGGGAGGGCTCATTGGGTGACTCGACAGCCACCAAGTACGGCTTAGCTCCCCCGCCCCATACGTCTTCGATGTTACGAGTGCGCCCTCCAGTGGTGGACGAATACAGCGTCTGGGCAGGGCTGTCGTCGTAGATCAGAATCTCGTTCGAGGTGGCGTCAACCGCTGCTTGCCACCGAGGATCAAGATCGGTACTACCCGACCCGCGGTAGACCTGACACTGGGTCGTCGCACAAATATCGAATCCGTACTTGGAACCCGCACCTACTCGACCTCGAGCGAGAGTCCAGGCAAGGTAGGTGCGTGCAGCAACGGCCTGGACCTGCAGAGCCTGAGGATGCCAAGAGGCCGGCATCTCTCTAATCCCGTAGAGGTACCGGTCGGGATCCACCGACTCGACTATCACAAGCCCCTCGTCTCCGGCAATGATTCGGATATGCCCGCGGTACTCGCGGCCGTCGATCAGCACTCCATCAGGGGCTGAGATCTCAAGAACCTGTGCGGTGAACGATTGGCCGTCTTCTTGGGCTGCGGCAGGGGTGGAGACCACGGCCAGCATCAGGAACACCGCCAACGGTCGACTAAACCTCGACACTACGAATGTTGGCACTTAACTTCGCCAGTCTGCCTACGAAATTCTCGTAGCCGCGCTCGATGTGATGGATCTCCTGCACTGTTGTGAGACCGTCAGCCACAAGTCCAGCCAAGACGAGCGTGGCCCCAGCTCGAATATCATTTGCGACAACAGGACAGCCAGACAGTTCGTCGACGCCTCGGACCACAGCATGCTGCCAATCCACCGTGACATCAGCCCCCATTCGAGCCAATTCACCAACGTACTTGAACCGGGCATCGAACAAGTTCTCAGTGATCATGGAAGTCCCGGTTGCCCTCGCCAGCAGTGCAACGAACTGCGACTGCATATCCGTGGCGAACCCTGGATAGGGCAAAGTGGCAATATCTACCGGCCGCGGTCGATCCGGCCCCTTAACCCTCAGCCAGTCGTCACCACGCTCTATCTCACAACCAATGGTCTCCAACTTCAGCAGTTCCACCCGCAGATGTCCAGGGTTGCAGCCATTGATGCGCACATCACCGCCCGTGATCGCCGCAGCAACCGAAAAAGTACCAGCTTCAAGCCGGTCAGCAACCACTGAATGAGTAGCTGGAGATAGTTTGTCGACACCGATTACGGTGATTTCTGGTGAGCCGGCACCAGAAATGTTGGCACCCATCGCAATGAGCTGCTCACACAGGTCGACAATCTCGGGTTCCCGAGCTGGATTATGAATGGTTGTCACACCTTCAGCCAGAACAGCGCCCAGCAACGAGTTCTCCGTGGCCCCCACAGATGGGAACTCCAGGTCGATGTCGGCACCTTTCAGGCGACCTTCGACGACCCCATGCACGACTCCATGCTTGAGTTCGAACTCAGCACCCATGCGCCGGAGTGCCATGAGATGCCAGTCGATTGGCCGTGCCCCAATGTCGTCACCACCAGGAAGCGCAACGGCGGCCCTGCCACAACGGGCCAAGAGCGGGCCCAACACAATGATCGAGGCCCGCATAGCTCGGACTATCTCCAGCGGGGCTTCTGGGTTGATCTCTTCTGGGACGTCAATTGTGATAGTGCGTTCATCGCGGATGTAGCTACACCCCACATGCTCGAGGAGGTCCAACATCAGTGCGACATCCAATATCCCAGGGACGTTGTGCAGGGTATGCCTTCCTGGTGCCAGCAACACAGCGACCAGCAACTTCAACGCAGCGTTCTTCGCCCCGTACACCTCAACGTCGCCCTCGAGTGGCTTGCCGCCAACAATCTGGATGTTTTGCATAGGGAAGATTCTACGCGCTGGCGGATTATCTCTTTGGCACTCGCTAACGTCGTCAGCACACCACAAGGAGAATCAGTTGCGAGTTGGAATTGGCGCTGACCACGCCGGATACCCCCTAAAGGAAGTCATCGGGACCCACCTCACCAAGGAAGGGTTCTCAGTCGTCGACTTTGGTACCCATTCAGAAGAAGCGGTGGACTACCCCGACTTTGCCGAGGCTGTTGCGCGAGCAATCGTGGACAACCGCGTCGAGCGCGGCATCGTAGTCTGCGGCTCTGGTGCCGGCGCATGCATTGCCTCCAACAAAGTCACCGGAGTGAGAGCCATGGTTGCTCACGACGTGTACACCTCCCATCAGGGCGTGGAGCACGACGATGTGAATGTGCTGTGCCTCGGTGCCCGCGTGATCACTGAAGAGCTTGCCTTGGAACTGGCAACCACGTTCTTGGGGGCCAGCTTCACAGGCGAAGAACGCCACCTACGGCGTCTCAACAAGGTATTGGCAATAGAAGAGGCTGGTTAGCCCAATCAGCCTCTCATGATCGGCGCAATGTAGCGCATGGTGGCAACTGGTTCGGCCGCCATAGCTGCGAGAACCCCGCCACTGAGCGCTCCAACCACTCCGGGCGCCGACGCGTCCTGACCTCCCAAAAACAGCCCTTTAACCCCTGTCCTGGGGCCTAAGGTCGGATCTACGAACCGGGCCGGCTCGGTGTCGAGCCCATAGATCGATCCTTCGAGAGCGTCAGTAAAGTGTGCCGTCGTCAACGGGGTCGAAATCTCTGCGTAGTCGATCATCGGTTCCAACTCTGGGTAATGGGTGAGGTATTCCTCGAGCAGCTTCTGGGTCAACGCTTCCTTGAAAGATTCGTATTCCTCACCCCGCTTCTTCCACCGGGTGCCCTCCCATTTTGAGAACGACTCCCAAGGGACAAAGGAGATCGCCTCCCCGGTGTGACGAAGGTCGGGGCCAGGTTCGTGAGCTGGGTCCTTCAGCGATGGGAATGAACAAAACAACACTGGAATCTCGCCAACCGGCTCGTTTGAATCCACCGGCCAAGCCGCAGTTTCCATGTCCCACTGGTCGTAGTACCACTGACACCATTTGTTCGCTCCGGCGGACTCGATGTCTCCCTTGAACCCCAAGTACAGACTCACGTGGGCTACACCCGCCTTCTTGTAACTGGTTTCGTCAGTGCCAGGGAGGCCGCCATTAAGCATTGCCCCCGTTTGGACAGCCCCAGCAGCACTTATCACTTTCTTAGTCTTCACGACGGTTCCATCATCGAGGCGAACCCCCGCAACCCGATTCTTATTGACAATGATTTCGGAGACCGAGCGGCGCACCGCTGTCCACCCGCCAGCTTGGGCCACTGTTGCCAACATTGTCTCGGCAATCCGCCCTGCCCCTCCAACTGGGTAGTGCGCTCCATACAAAAAGTGGGTCACCATGAGGGCGTGCATAGCGAAGGAAGCTTTGTCCGGGGTCGCCCCGTAGTACCCCCATTGGGCAGCAAGTACCGCTCTGAGTCGGGGATCGTCGGTGAGACCCTTGAGAGTTTCGCTGACCGTTCGGGTCAGGAATGGCAGGGCTGCTAAACCGGCCTTTTTACGTTGGCCTGGTAGCAGATTGGGGGTCGCCTTAGATTGGAAGAACTTAGAGGAAGCCCGCGCCGCTCGGCGAACGAGCTGAATGTATTCGTCGATCGCTCCCTTCTCGTCTGGGAACGACTCGTACAGAGTCTGCCTAAACCCATCCGGAGAATCAGGGAACTGAATGGTGAATCCATCGGGGAAGTTGAACTCGTCATAGATAGCACCCACCGGCTCCCACTCGAGTTGAGCATCAGTGAGGTCTCTGAGCAGGCGGCCAGGGTAACTGTGGTGTGTCATCTCTCCAATGATGTGAACCCCAACATCCCAGCGGTACCCTGGCCGCTTGAATGTCTGGGTGAACCCTCCAGGAATTATGTGTCTCTCAAGTACAAGCACTCGCTTGCCGGCCTTCGACAAGATGCCAGCCGCTGTCATGCCCCCCATCCCAGATCCGATGATCACGCAGTCCCAAGGCCCGATTGGAATCTCATGGCTCCACGGCTTGTTCGTCTTCATGGGTTCAATCCTTCCAGCCAACCATTGGCAATCTTCATCATTTCGCTGTGAGCAGCATCAGAGTTCCTTCCTGACTTCAGCCTCACCCTCATGGAGTGGTCCCCGTCGTCAATGAGATGGATCGTGGCGTTCGGCAACGGACGCACGTGCTCGTCGAGGAGTTCTAGGTCACAGAGTGGATCCCTCGTCCCTGAAATGAACAGCATGGGCACCTTCACATCTGGGAGATGCTCCACTCTCAGCTTCTCGGGCTTTCCTGCTGGGTGCAGCGGGTAGGAAAAAAGGATGATACCTGCGCAATCAGCACCTGCTGCGGCCAACATGGTCGCCATTCGGCCACCCATTGACCGTCCAGCCATCACTATCGGCGAGCCCATAACGCCCTTGGCCCAGTCCAATACCCGCCCGTGACACTCCAGTAGCTTGGGCGCTCGGTCCGGCCTCCGACTGCCCCGCTCTGTGTAGGGGTAGTTGAACGTTGCCACGCTGCGCCCTTCGGCATGGAGAGCGCCAGCGATGGACTGAATAGACGGGTGATCGTGGTTGGTTCCGGCGCCGTGAGCCATTAGAACCGAGGGAGCCCCGTCCCCAACTAGCAGACGGGTTGTAACAGCCTGCCCCTCCGCCCACTCGACGTTAGATAAGACTTCGGCCACCACCCACCACCAACACGTGGCCAGTGAGGTATCCCGACCGTTCGCCATCGCCAAGCCAAACCACAGCTTCGGCAACATCGCCGGGAAGTCCCATTCTTTGTAACGGAATGGCATTGACCATCGCGTCACGTATCTCTGCAGGAATAGCCATGGCCATGGGTGTCTCGATCAGCCCCGGAGCGATCGCGTTCACTCGAACGTTCGGGGCGAGCTCCAACGCCAAAGCTCGGGTCAACCCAACCACCCCGCCTTTCGACATGGAGTAGTTGAACTGCCCGAAGTTCCCGAGATAGGCTCGGGACGAGATTGATACAATTGCTGAACCTTCACGCAGATATGGCGCAAGCTCGGTGCTCAACTGGAATACCGATCCCAGGTTGACCGCCAGCACGGCATCGAACTGAGCTTGGCTCATCTTCACGATTCGAGCATCTCGAGTGATTCCGGCATTGTTGACGAGGAGGTCCAAGCCACCAAGACTCTGTACAGCGCTCACCACAGAAGCCCGACCCTCTTCACTGGTCAGATCGGCCTGGATAGCGGTGGCTGCCGGTAGCGATTCAGCCACCTCGGCCACTCCATTGGCGAGATCGACACAAATGACGTGGTAGCCAGCGTCACCGAGACGAGCAGCAAGCTTGCCACCAATGCCCCCAGCGACTCCCGTGGCGACTGCAATTCTCATGGCAGAGCCTTCCCAATGTGTCCCACACCTACACGCACAACCTCGCCGGTCGCTCCTGTTGGCACGAGCAAACGCTCGATCCATGCCACCACGTCGTCAAGGGAAGCATCGTCGTAGGCAGCAACGACATTGATTGGAACCCCAGCCCTCGATGTTTCAATAGCTGCAGTCCGGGCGGCTGACAGCATGCCTGTGGCTACCATCGCAGCGGCTGCTCCTCGTTGCCCGAGCAGGTCTTCGCCAGCCACAACATACACCACCGGAGCTCCCGACCTTACGGCTTGCTGGGTGAGCCGGAACACCTCAGAAAGCTCAGATGCGACCGCGGCCCAGTCGTCTCCGATCGCAGGACCGCTGGCGACGAACACCAGACCCGAGTCGGCCGATCCCTCAATGATCCCTGAAGCCGACACCACCTCTGCCAGGTCGAGTTGAGAGGTCGGAATACGGAGGTGAGCGAGCATGATGGCGAACTATACCTGCGCTTCAGGCTCCCCACACCCGATCCGTTACGTGGCCTGCTCCGATTAACCTTGCAGTATGCAGACACGTGTTCTTTCGGATCCGGCAGCGGTAGCCCAATACGCCGCCGACCTCCTCGCTACCGAGCTCTCTCGATCGGGTTCGAGCCTTGGCCTCGCCGGCGGAAGTACGCCGAGAGCCACGTACGAAGCCCTAGCTAAGGCCGACACCGACTGGGACCGCATCCCCGTTTGGCTTGCCGACGAGCGCTGGGTGCCTCCTACTCATGACCAGTCCAACCAGAGAATGGCGATGGCCGCCTTCAGTGGCGCCATTGACTCGTCCCTTGTTCCCGTTCCCTGGAGCCTTTCTATTGATGCCAACACCGGCGCAATGCTCTACGAGGACTATCTCCGCATGCGCCTACCCGTTGTCCGAGACCGCATTCATCCCGACCTGGTGGTTCTGGGCATTGGAGATGATGGTCACACCGCTTCACTTTTCCCGGGGACCAGCGCCTTGGATGCCGAAGGAGACTATGTGGCCAACTGGGTTCCCAAGCTCGATGCGTGGCGCATTACGGCAACCACCACCATGCTGCAAGCAGCCCGCAAGATCGTTTTCATCGTCACAGGCGAAGGCAAGGCCAAAACGATGAGAGAAATCATGGAGCCGCATTGCTCCCACCCGGCCGCAGTTGTTGGACAGGGAGCAACCGATGTCGTCTGGGTGCTCGACGGGGCCGCGGCGTCCGAACTAGAGTCGCCGTAATGGACGAGCAAGAAGAAAAGAAGGCAAGACGTTTCTCACCAGATGAAGTGGGTGAGCTTGTTGAGCTGGCTGGCCGACTAGATGAGCACTCTCGTGACATCTCCCACGACAATCTCAAGCAGGTGGCAGCAGAGATGGGTGTCGGTGAAGACGCACTGCAACAAGCCATTGATGCCAAGGACCAGCTTGC
>CAXMSI010000072.1:0-8464 GCA_964196085.1 uncultured Acidimicrobiia bacterium
GATACATCGCCGTGTACCAACGAGGTCACGCTGGTAGTCATGCCACAAAGTGGACACGGCACTCCAGTGAGCGCTCGCAACGGGCACAAGATATATCGACTCGAGCCAAACAACGGCAAGGCAAAGGCAACAGCCAGCATGACTGTTCCACCGGTCCGCAAGTCCTTGGCATCGAACCTCCAAGACGCCACGAACTAGCTCCCAAACCCTTCAGGGGCCATAGGGCTCTCGGGTGGGAGGGCGAAGCCTTCTTTTCGAACCCTTTGGCTGAAGTACACCACGGTTGAAGCAATCGAAATGAGGGGGTACGTGAAGAGGCTCAGCAGCGAAGACAGTACCCCTGCCGTTATCTGCACCCAAAGCGCAGGTTGAACCACATTCTCAATGGCTTCGAACGTGCTCCAGTCGAAGTTCATCTCGGGCTGGCCTGGTGCTTGGACCGCTACAAGTGCCAACCATAGGATGCCAACAAAGACGGTGAAGAAACCCAATATCGGCCAGACGCGCCCTTGTATGAGTTCCCAACTTCTCTGCATCGCTGCCAGTGGTGACTTCTCTTCGACAATCGCCGCCGCAATAGACCCGGACCACATCGTCCAAAGCAACAGCCCTGGAATGACGCAAAGCAACAAACTGAACCCGGAAAGAAGCTGCGTGACGAAAGTGATCCCAATGATCCCCAGGCCACGAAAGAAGCCGACGCTGAGCGCCTTCTTGAGTGTTGTGGTTCGTCCGAGATATCGATGGGCGGCGACGTAGGTCACAGCCCCGGCCACGATAGCGGTAAGCACTACACCGACTGCCGCGGCGATTACCACAAGCTGGATAAACCCGACAAGCGCGTCGAAGACCTCTGCATCCGGAAGTGCCTCTGCCTCGGAGAAAAAGCCAAGGATTTCGTCTCTCTTGGCGAAGGTATACGTTCCCACCACCAACACCAGTGGGCCAGCAACAATCAGCGGGATCGCAATGAACTGCTTCCAACCGTCTCTGAACACTTTGAAAGTGACCTCAAAGAGGCCACCGAAATCAAGCTCCCTGACATACGTGTCTTTTGACCTCGGCTCAGGCAGCATCGTCGCACCTATTTCGAAAGAGCGACGGCGGTCGACAACGACAGTCGGAACATTGTGTCCAGCGACTTTTCACGCTGCTCCGGAGACAATTCCTCGCCCCCGAGGAGATGATCCGAAACGGTCATCACAGCCAACGCCTGCTTACCCTCCTCGGCAGCAACTCCATAGAGTCCTGCAGCCTCCATCTCGACAGCAAGGACGCCCATATCAGTCCATGTTTTGAGGATGGTGGTATTGGGGCTGTAGAACAGGTCGCTAGTGAAAATGTTGCCAACGTTGATCTCTTCGCCGGCGGCTGTGGCCACTTCGTCAAAGGCCTTGACCATGTCGTAGGAAGCGGTGGCTGCGAAGTCGAGACCCTGGAATCGGGTGCGATTGGTACTGCTATCAGTGCATGCTCCAACGCCAACAATGATGTCGTAGAGCTTGAGGCTCGGAAGGATTGCGCCGCAAGTCCCAATACGCATGATCCGCTCAACGCCATAGTGGCGATACAGCTCGGTGGCATAGATCGAGATGGATGGCACACCCATGCCAGAAGCCATCACCGAAACCTTCGTGCCCTCGTAGCTGCCGGTGTAGCCTTCGATGCCTCGAACCGCAGTCACCAGCACAGGGTCATCAAGGTAGTTTTCAGCAATGTGGCGAGCCCTGAGCGGGTCGCCAGGCATCAAGACGGTTGATGCGAAAGCGCCATCGGGTGCTTCGATATGAGGTGTTGACATGAGAGATCTCCTACGAACGGTCCAAGCCGAATCCTAAACGACCGAGGTTGAATCTGACGGTCTTATCCCCTACAAGAGCAGGGTCATCAACGCTTCGCCTTCGACCACTTGGCCGGTCGTTACGAACCCTGCAGACACATACACCTGCCGGGCTCTTTCGTTGTCTGGGTGCACTGTGAGGCTGAGGATTTCAGAACCCTGCGCTTTAGCTCGCTCGGCCAAAGCAGAAACGGCCCCTCTGCCCCAACCGTTGCCTTGCTCGGAAGCATCAATGGCCAGATGAAAGAAACGAGCCTCTTTCCGGTCGGGTACGAATGCAAGGCCTACGACGCCCACTAACTTACCGTCCGCATGAATTGCCAGCGGCTCCCAGCGGAGGCCCCACCGCCCCACGTGAGACTTGGCGAGAATCAAGATGGCGACCGACTCGTGGCCTGCAACGAGATACAGTTGCTCCGGCCGGACGGCGATTCCCGCAGCCGCTTCGAAGTTCCCGTCATCAATCAGTCGCAACACCACCATCGCAGAAGTATGCCATGCCCGATTAGTGTTGCGACATGGCCAAGAACGCAATCCCCGAAGAACCCCTCGCCCACTT
The DNA here is from genome assembly GCA_964196085.1 of uncultured Acidimicrobiia bacterium. Taxonomy (GTDB): domain Bacteria; phylum Actinomycetota; class Acidimicrobiia; order Spongiisociales; family JAENVV01; genus CAXMPE01. The sequence continues at coordinate 2,400 of CAXMSI010000072.1, forward strand.
CACTCGCCTCATTGGGTCCCATCCAGATATGGACCTCAAGGGCGGCGGCAAGATGCGATACACCTCCATGAACGGCAACATGTACACAATGTTGGGTAAGACTGGCGAATGTGGCCTTCGCATGAGCAAAGAAGATGGCGAGGAGTTCATGGCAACCTTTAATGCGGGTCCGCTGAGGCAGTATGGCGCAGTACTGAAAGGCTACGTTCAGATCCCATCGGAGGTCCTTCCCGACACAGAGGCCCTGTCGCCGTGGTTAGAAAAGTCACACGAGTGGGCCAAGACACTGCTACCAAAACCAACCAGGAAGTAGACGGACTTCCTTGCCCTCATGCGGGGATGGAAGTCCGCTCCACAAAACAAAGAAGAGACCTCGGCTCTACCTTGGTGGCCCGGACAGCTGTGGCCCACGAGCGCAGCGAGGGGCCAGATCGATGCGGGACGAAGTCACGGTTGCTGTGAAGGACATGGGCTTCGTCCTACACAACAAAGAAACGGCTTCGAATCGAAAAGGAAGGCCGGAGGTCTTAGTTTTCGAAACGAAACCGTTTCATCGATGTGGAGCTAAAGGGATTTGAACCCTTGACCCCCTGCATGCCATGCAGGTGCTCTGCCGGGCTGAGCTATAGCCCCATATTGGGACGTGAATCATACCAGCCCCCCGGCCGGTAGAAACGTTCCTTATTCGTTTTCGAACGCCAGGGTCAACCGTGGGGCGTCACCCCAGAGTCTGTCAAGATCATAGAACTTGCGGGCGTCGGCGTGGAAGACGTGAATGACCACTGAGCCATAGTCCAGCAGCACCCACTCACCCTCCTCACCGCCCTCGGAGCGTGTCGGACGACCAACTGATTCTCGCAGTTGATCGAAAGTCTCCTCGGCAAGCGACCGCACGTGGCGGCGGGAGTTGCCGCTTGCTATTACAAAGAATTCAGTAATACCCAACAGGTCGCCAACGTAGAGCCCTGAAATGTCGACCCCCTTGAGGTCCCACAGGGCCTTGGCAGCGGTGCGGGCCATCTCTAGAGCAGCCGGATCGACGCTAGATTCGTCGAGAAACTCTCGTTGTGGCTCATCTGTCAGTGATGCTTGGGCTTCAGAACTTGTGTTTGTTTTGTCAGTCATGTCATATCCTCGCCGACAATGATAGTGACATCTACGATCCCACTTGGTTGACGCTGTTCTAGGTGGATCTCATCGACACCAAGAATGCCCCCAATACGGAGGGCAGCATTCTGATTGTCGCTGGTGTGGCCGATTACCCGGGTCGACAAATAGCCAAAATGGTCAGCGTTATCAGTCCGAATAACCCGGAATCCCTCTCTCACGAGACGGGCTGCAATGGGGACAGCAACCCCTGGGACCGCTGTCCCATTGAGAATCTCTACTCGGTGACGTTCGCCCTCGACAATTGCAAGGTAGGGAGCTTGGGTAGCAATCATCGCTTGAGCATCGCTAACGCCCATTTTGTACGTCTCAGTTGTGCCACCGAGTGCATCGACCGCTGAGACCGGGACCGAAGCCACTCGCGCGAGCTCGTCCTCGGAGACCGCTCTGAGCACGTTCAGCGCTCCGGCACGATCGCCTTGAGCACCTATCAAGGCTTCAGCCAGGGTCCCGCTATCAACTACCTGGCTGGCCAGTACTGCCTGCCAAACAAGTTGCTGCCGGACAAGCAAAGTCAGCTGATCATCAATGCCTGCAACACCCAGGATCACTCGAAGATGCGCTGCGTCGCGCACTGCTACACCCGCTGCTGCTGCGACGACTTGGTCGTTGCCCTCGACCACCACCACCGGATTAGGGAGCTCTAGGGAAACCCCGTCGAGTGCCTTTGAGAACGAAGTGACCGAAGCACGAATGGAATGGTCGATCCGAGCGCCGGTGAGATTGGTCATAGCCAGTGCGGCGAGGTCAGGTCCGCCGAACTCAATAGCGTCAGCAAGCTCGAACCGGCCGTATCCAGGCAAGATAACGAGCAAGCTTGGCGGCACCAGAACGATTCGATCTTCAAGAGATGGGTGAGCGGTGACCAGAGCAAACCCAACCGCTGCGTCGCCATCCATGAGCGCTACCAACAACGATTCGCCGTCTCCCGACGTCGCTACAGGTGGGATGGTGACGACCACTTCGCTACTCCTCCCTTGCCACCAGATGGAACCCAACACAGAGGCGGCCACCATGGCCACTGCACTCCCGCCAGCAACCATCAGTTTCAGAATGCGCCGACGAGTGGCACGCTTATTGGCCTTCCTCCTTATTCGAGCCGCCTCTGAGAAAGCTGCGTTGCGATCCACCGGCGGAGGCGAACCTGCCCTCTCCTTCTCAACCGACAGGTCACCCTGAACCTTTGCCACCCCGGCTGACAAGGCCGTTTGATCCGCCGCACGGCGCTCAGGATCGGGAGCAGGTTCGACGACCCCATCGTTATTTCGTCGATGTTGAGCGGCTTTTCGTCGGGTGTCACGCAGCGCCTTCTTCACATCCCTCTGCCCCTTCCGGGTGAGCGGCACTGGCTCTTCAGTAATCTCGAGGTCAACCGGGCGCCTCGAGGCTGGCCTGGAAGGCTCAAGAATTTCCGGAGTAGATACCCGAGCAGAAGGTACAGCGTCAACCGGTGTCACTGGCAAAGGCGCCGTCTCGACCTTCAGTGAGGGCTTGGCGTCGGGTGGGTTAAACGGGTCTAGGTCGACTGAGCGGACGCGCTCAACTGGGCTACCGGAGGAGGCCTCCTCAACCTGGAGCTCTTGGGGAAGCTCGTCGTTCGTTCTCTTCCGCCAGAATCTGCGTCTAGCCATACAGTCCTTCAGCCTGGACGATCTCTCGCACCCCTTCGGGCACTAAGAAACGATACGGCATTCCAGCGCTGATTCTTGAGCGAATATCGGTAGAAGAGATATCCATTGTTGGCATCGAAAGCCAGGTGGCCTTGGCCAGCACGGAACGATGCAGGGAGGCCTTCTCAACGCCAGGTCGGGGCACCACGGCCAACTCACAGAGTTCGAGCAAGGCTTCCCACTCAAACCAGGTTGTGAGATTTTGTGCCGAGTCAGCCCCAACAATCAATACGGGTTGATGCCCCTCGCTTCTCAATTCGCGGACTGTATCCACACTGCGGCTGGGACCCTGCCGATGTACCTCTCGCTCGTCGAGTTGGAAGTAGGGGATGCCCTTGATCGCTGAGCGGACCATTGCCACCCGAAGTTGTGCGTCTGTCACCGCTCCGGTTGACTTTTGCCACGGATCCCCTGCCGGCAGGAAGCTGACCCGGTCAAGGGCCGCCTGAGCATGGGCTGTCTCGGCCGCTACGAGATGGGCGAGGTGAAGAGGATCAAAAGTACCGCCGAACACGCCAAGTCTCATAGCCAAAGGTTAGGCGAAGGGTCAGCTCACCAGGCGCAACCCGTCAGCTGGCATAAGCTCCAGACAGCCGAGGAAATGCTCGGGGTTGCGATACATGCCGTCAATGCGCACAGAGAAGTGGAGGGCTTCCAGTTCATGAGCAAGTCCAGTCGTCCCAACTATGGCTCCGCTTCCGACTCTTGTCCCTTTGACGACCAGCCTTTCAGACAGGTAAGAGTATGAGGTCTTGAGCCCGCCACCATGGTCAACAGTGATGCTCTCGTTCCCGGCCACCGAACCCGAGAATGTAACGACGCCCCGCTCAGCCGACCGCACATCGGATCCCTCAACAGTGGCGATGTCAATACCCCAGTGGCCCGAGTACCGACCAGTTGGAGCAAACGATGTGACGACCGGCCCATCAACAGGTTGCTGGAAACCGACACAACCCGCCTGGGCAGGGATCGTGAGTACAAGTGACGCAACGACTGTGAGGATGGTGCCTCGCATAAGACCTCCACCCGCCCGCACGCCAACAGTAACGCAAGCCCAACAAAATATGAAGAGGGTCGTGACAGATAGGCGTTCCGTACACTTCCCTCCGGAGTGCTTGAGCCGGAACCGTGCCAATTACCCCAGGGAGCTGGCGTTGGGCTCGAGTAGCGCCAACACTTGGCGGCGTAGTTCAGCGGGCTGGAAAGGCTTTGTTACGAACGAATCCGCGCCGCCTGCATCTGCACGCTTGCGTGATTCTTCTTCCGCATGGGCTGTAAGCACCAGCACCGGGATATGGGCAATTGCTTCGTCTTCACGAATTCGGACAAGCACTTCCCACCCGTCCATCTTCGGCAGGCCGATATCAAGAATGACCACATCGGGTCGGAGTTCCTTCACCGCTGCGAGTCCTGACGGACCATCTTCCCGAGTTGTTATCGTCAGATCAAGCGGCCTCAGGCAGACCTCCACCAGACGGCGGATGCCAGGGGAATCTTCAACTACGAGAACATTTCTAGGGAAACTCACATCCATGATGTCGGCATTCTACGGCAAACCTGTAGAACCTATGAGCACTATCGCCCAACAATTGGCGCTGCGACCCGCTCCACGAACTCTTCGAGTTGCCGCAACGTCCGAACCTCAAACACGGCGTCGCAATACTCTTCGTACTCGCGCATAACCGAATCTCCGGTATTCCAATAGGTCTTGGGTTCTGGGTTGAGCCAGTACACCCCACGAGCAGTTCGCTGGATGGCCGCCAACGTCTCAGCGTGACCAGGCCGATAGTTATTGCGAGCGTCTCCCGCAATGATCACAGTTGATCGCGAAGTGATGATTCCCCCATATCGATCCCAGAACTGGTCGAAGGATCGACCGTAATCAGAATGCCCATCGAGGTGGACTACCCCCGCCTCTTGGGTGACGGTTTGGAGTGCCTCCCCAAACTTGACACCTACGCCAAAGTACTGAGTGACCTCATCTAGCGCATCGATAAAGGCAAACGATCTGAGCTTTGAGAAGTGAGAGTTCATCGAGTAGACGAACTGAAGGGTGAAGCGGGCAAACGTGGCCATGGAGCCAGAGATGTCACAGAGCAAGACAATCTCAGGCTTAGAGACATGCGGCTTCTTGAAGACCGGGTCGAGAGGAACGCCGCCCGCAGCGAGCGACCGCCGTACTGTTGAGCGGAAGTCCAGCCGGCCTTGGCGCAGGTGCCTCCTTCGCTGGGCAAGCTTCGCTGCCAAACGTCGGGTCAGAGGCCGAATGACGTCTTCCATTCTCGCCAGGTCATCCCGAGTTGCGTGCATCAGGTCGACGTCGTCGATGAGTGGCCGCCTCAGAGTCTTGGCCACTGCCTCCCGGCCCCGGTCGGCGACAAGACGCCTCCTGATTTCTGCCTCTACCTCTGAGCGAAACTGCTGGAACGATCGTTTGAGGTCTTCCTGTCGAAGCCGCTCCTCTAAGGGATCCCCCCCTTCAGCTTCAGCGAGGAGCTCTCGCTTCATCTCATCGAAGTCCAGCTGCCTAAGCGTCCTGTAGAGGTAGTAGGTGCCCCCAACCGGCCTACCCGGTTCCATTCCTGAGAACCGGTCGACAGACTCCTCGGCCAACTCTCGCATCACCGCTGCATCCGATTCCTGGAGGGCTTGTTGGAGGGCGTCTTTGAGCGCCTCGACCCCTTGACCATCTCCCGCACTGCCAGTCCCACGACCTTTGGCACCCTTCGTTCGTTCTCGGCCCTTCGTTTCTGAACTCTCTCCATCTTCGCCATCAAGATCGAGATCAAGGTTTCGGAAGTCGGCAAAGAAGACTTCGAAAGCTGTATCAAACGCAGCCATATGACGCTCATTCTTGACCAATGTCGCTCCGAGCGTGGCTTTGAAGGCTGGCTTGCGGGTCAGTTCGGTGTGATGCAAGGCGTCGACCGCGTCAATCGTCTCCACTAGGGAAACAGGAATCCCGGCGGCCCTGAGCTCCTGGATGAACTCGGTGAGTACGTCAAGCAGCATCAGTCGCCCGAGAACTCCTTGAGCGCTCGCTCTACGTCAGCTTGGTACTTGAGTAGCACTGGCATTGACTGAACCACCACATCGTCGGTGATATTTTCGATTCCTAGAGTGATGAGGGTACGGGCCCAATCTAAGGTTTCCGAAACCGATGGCGCCTTTTTGAGATCGAGTTCTCGCATCGAGGAGATGACCCGCGCAATCTGATCAGCCAGTGGT
>CAXMSI010000073.1:0-353 GCA_964196085.1 uncultured Acidimicrobiia bacterium
ACTCCCTCTTCGAAGACAACGCTGAGTTCGGCCTTGGAATGCGACTTGCCGCCGACGTCGAAAACGCCGAGGCACTCCGGCTACTCAGGGGCCTCTCCTCCGAAGTCGGTCCAGAGTTGGTCACATCGATAACAGCTACTGACCAGTCAACGGACGAAGGAGTCGAACAACAACGAGTTTATGTCGCTGCCCTCGCTGAAGCTCTCGAAGGCATCGGTACCGATGAAGCGCGCCGCCTAGAAGCGGTGCTGAATTCGCTGGTTAAGCGAAGCGTTTGGATCATGGGCGGCGACGGGTGGGCCTACGACATTGGCTTTGGTGGACTCGACCACGCGATGGCATCTGGACTGAAC
>CAXMSI010000073.1:363-8392 GCA_964196085.1 uncultured Acidimicrobiia bacterium
CATCTTGGTCCTCGACACGGAGGTGTACTCAAACACCGGAGGCCAGGCCTCCAAAGCGACCCCTCGTGGTGCCGTGGCGAAGTTCGCTGCCGGAGGAAAACCAACCGGAAAGAAGGACCTCGGCCAGATCGCTATGTCGTATGGCAACGTCTACGTCGCCCAGGTTGCTGTTGGGGCAAACAATACCCAGACAGTGAAGGCGATCGCAGAAGCAGAGGCCTACGACGGACCCTCACTGATCATTGCGTACTCAACATGTATTGCACACGGCATTGATATGTCAACGTCAATGAGCCACCAAAAGGACCTTGTGGACACCGGTTACTGGCCGCTTTACCGGTACGACCCTCGCGTCGGGGCGGCTGGGGAGCACCCGTTCAGGCTCGACAGCCGACCGCCAAGTAAGCCGTTCAAAGAGGTAGCACTCAAAGAGGCGCGATACGCGGTGCTCCCACGAGTCAACCCTGCAGGAGCATCGGAACTCATGGAACAAGCTCAACGCGATATTGACGATCGTTGGGCGCTCTACTCAACATTCACCGAACTCGACCGAGTCCATGCAGAGGAGGATTCCGAATGAGCACCAACATGACAACAACTTACCTAGGGCTACAGCTCGCCAATCCGCTGATGGCTTCATCCTCCCCGGCTACAGGATCAGTCGATTCGCTACGAGAGCTAGAAGCCGCGGGGATAGCCGCCGTTGTCCTGCCCTCGATATTCGAGGAACAGATCGAGCACGAAGCAATGGACAGCCTGAGATTGTACGAACAGGGGGCTGACTCTTTTGCAGAGGCGTTGTCAGGGTTTTTCCCGGAGTTCGGGGACTACGCGGACACAAACACACGCTCCTATCTCTCCCACCTCACCGACGCCAAAGAGGCTCTCAGTGTGCCCGTGATAGCGTCACTCAACGGAACCAGCGACGGAGGTTGGACTCAGTATGCGAGAAAGATTGAGGATGCCGGAGCCGACGCACTGGAACTCAACATTTATCTCATCCCCACCGATGCCACTGCGAGCGGCACCCAGGTTGAACAGCGCTACCTCGACCTCGTCCGGTCCGTACGGTCAGAGATCAAGATCCCTCTTGCTGTGAAGATCGGGCCATACTTTTCTTCCCTTCCGTACATGGCAAAACAGCTGACTGAAGCCGGAGCCGATGGGCTCGTTTTATTCAACAGGTTTTTTCAGCCAGACATCAACCTTGAGACCCTCGAACTCGAGACAAAAGTGCACCTATCGCCGCCAACAGCGTCTCTGCTGCCTCTCAGGTGGATTGGCATCCTCAGGGGCCACGTTTCGGTAGACCTCGCGCTTACGTCAGGAATCTACAACGCGGCTGACGCCCTAAAGGGCCTCCTTGTCGGTGCGGACGCCGTGATGATGGCATCAGCGCTGCTTCGCAACGGGGCTGGATATGTGAGCACAATGCTGAGCGAGATGCAGGCGTGGCTAGACGAGCGGGACTATCTGTCCGTGCGGCAGTTGAGAGGCTCAATGAGCATTTCGGCAGCTCCCAACCCTGAGGCGTTCGTACGCGCCAACTACATGAAGATGTTGACCACGTACACCCCGCCGGAGCGATGATCGCCACAACCGAGCAACCACCTGCGACCGAGGCGGAGTCTGTCGAACCCACACTTGTTCTTGTCGGGAAACGGTTGCCGCGGGTTCACAGGTTCTGGTCCCTCCGCCGCTCTGGATGAGGCTGAGTCCTACATTCACCGCACAATGTTCCTTAGGACGTGTTGGTTACCGTCTTAACTCTATCGATCTGCAAGCGCCAGGTCGCTCCCCCACCCAAGTGCACGTATAGGTGTCCCCAAACCCAAGGCTTGCAGACACGTATACGTGCACTTCGGTTGGTGTTCGTGGCCTATCCTTGTGACGATGGAGCAGCTTTGGATCCCCGTCACCCTCGCTGCTGCAACGTTCCAGATCTCGCGTACATCTCTGCAGCACGGTTTGCGCGAGTCACTCTCCACGAGTGCTGCTGGATATGTTCGATACCTCTACGGCTTTCCCTTGGCCCTGCTCGTTTCGGGGCTTTGGTTCGGAATCCTGGACCATCCGGTCCCAGCGGTGCCAACCAAATTCTGGTGGATCATCACGGTCGCCGGCCTTGGCCAGATCGTTGGGACTATCGCGCTCCTACAGGCTTTCAAGCTCCGTGATTTCGCAGTCGGAACGGTGTACTCCAAGACTGAGGTGATCTTGGTTGGGGTCGTGGGACTCATCGGCTTGGGAGAAGCCCTGACGTGGCAGGGTTGGGCAGGCGCTGCGTTGGTGATGGTCGGTGTTGCTTGGCTCGCCGCAGAAGGTTCTCTTGTCAGGCTGATCAAGATGGCGGGCGACCAAGCCGCGATATTGGGGATCGTGGCCGCGGGATTCTTCGCCGTTGCAGCCGTCGGAATCAGAGCAGCCTCGCAGACCCTAGGCGACGCACCGGCATTTGACCGAGCGATTCTCACACTGACCCTCATGCTGCTCATCCAGACCGTTCTCAATACCAGCTACTTTTTCTTCACCGATGTAGCCCACATCCGGCGTACTGCTGCAGCCTGGCGGAAGGCACTTCCAGTCGGAGTTCTCAGCCTTGCGGGGTCTACGGCGTGGGCATGGGCACTCACCCTCGAGAACGCTGCAAAAGTGCGGACGCTTGGGCAGATCGAAATTCTGATGGCCTTTGCAATAGCGTGGCGACTGGGCGAGAGGCACACACGCAACGACTACCTTGCCAGCGGTCTCGTCCTAGTCGGGGTGATTGTGGTGACGACTCTCGGCTAGGGCCCCAGAGAGTTTCGCTCATGTTCAGAAAGCGCTGCCAAGATGTAGCCATGACAAACATTCGCAAGATTCTCCTAGGCGTTGTCGGCATAGTCGTGCTTGCCGTCGCTTGGTACCTCATATCCCCGCTCTTTCTTAACACAGTCGTTGACGAAGCATTTCCTCCGTTGCTCGTTCCCGCCACCACCACCGCTTCTGCCACGACTCCGCCCACGACGGCTGGTGCAACAAACACCACCGAAGTCCCCCCCGGCGAGGTGTCAACAACGACGACAACGGCGCCTGCCCCGGCGGAGCCGGTTTTGGTGTTGTCGGGGGCGTTCCAAGATGGAGATGACAACCACAACGGTTCGGGTTCAGCCTCCATTTACGAGATCAACGGTCGCAACGTGCTCAGATTTGAAGAATTCGATGTCACCAACGGACCAGACCTGCATGTCTATCTCGTGGAAAACGCCGACGCTGACTCCCTTTCGGGGTTCGGTGACTACATCGATCTCGGTGAACTGAAGGGCAACCAAGGAAACCAGAACTATGACCTCCCAAGCACCTTCGACGCCGCCTCTACTGGTGGGATCGTGATCTGGTGCGAACCATTCCAAGTGCTCTTCGCTGTAGCGCCGCTCGCCGGAACGTAGCGTCCGGCTTCATCTCGAAGCCGACATGAATACCCCCTTAGAACCCCAACCAGCTGACCATCGCATCAGCAACTCGATAGGCTCGATCAGTCGCAGTGGCCTCGACTTCTCGGCCGTTCTCATCGTCACGTAACTCTGTGCGCAGATCGACGTAGAACTTGATCTTCGGCTCTGTTCCTGACGGACGTACTAATACGCGGCCCCCACCTTGGAGGTGAAGAGCCACCAAAGCCGTCGAAGGCAACCAACGAGGCCGATCCTCGCCACCCCGTGAGAAGTCCACGACTGAGCTCACTATCTCACCAGCGATGTCGGTTGGCTGTTCGGCTTCAAGGCGGCGCATTGCTGCCCCGATCTCGGCAGCTCCTTCAGAGCCAGGTCGGGTCACGCTTCGTTGGACGCTCACCCACAGGCCATGCTCACGAGAGATCATGTCGAGCCGATCCAAAATGGTCATGCCGAGCTTCTTGGACTCCCCGACGAGATCAGCGAATGCCACAGCTGCCGAAATCCCATCCTTGTCCCAAACAGTGTGGCCAACTGCATAGCCAATAGCCTCCTCAAAGCCGAAGGCGAACTCGCCAACACCATCAGCGTTGAGGTCCATTGCGGCGTTCGCTATCCACTTGAAGCCGGTGAGCGTCTGTTCGAAGTGCGCTCCGTATGCAGCGCCAATATCGCCCAGTTGAGGTGAGGAAACAATGCTGTTGGCCACGATCGCCCTGACATCCTTGCTCCAGTGCCGCAGCACGTAGTCGCCTAGCAACACGCCAATCTCGTTGCCCGTGAGTTTCCGCCACCCACCGTCGAGTTCAACAACAACCGCTAGGCGATCAGTGTCGGGATCGTTGGCGAGAATCAGATCAGCTCCACGATCAGTACCGAGGGCCATGGCAAGGTCCAACGCACCGGGCTCCTCAGGGTTGGGGAAAACCACGGTGGGGAACTTGCCGTCTGGCTCGAACTGTTCAGGTACCGGAACAACGTCGTAGTGCCCCGAACGTCGGAGAGCTTCCACGGTGGCTGTTCCCCCCACGCCATGCATTGGCGTGTAGACCGTGGTGAAAGCCAGATCGACATCGGCATCGGGGACCGCCATAGAGATCGCATCAAGGTACTCCTCGAAAAGGGTTGGCCCGATGGGGGTGGCCAACGCATTACCGGTGGCAAGATCAATATCATCTCGAGGGATCAGCGCAGCGGGTCCTGTGCTGGCGATCAGCTCGGCTACCTCAGAGTCGGTCGGTGGCACAATCTGTGCTCCATTCGCGTCATACACCTTGTAGCCATTGTCCTGGGGAGGGTTGTGGCTCGCCGTGACGACGATCGCCATAGGTGCCGCAAACCTGAGAGCCGCAAAGGCTACGACCGGGGTTGACTCGCAGGTGGGAAAGTATCGAACTGAGATGCCTGCCGCGGTGAGGATTCCAATTGTGTCCCTGGCCAACTGCTCACTTGAGAGTCTCGCATCGAAGCCCAGCACTACAGGCTGGGTGGGTGGTCCATCGTGTCGAGCCAAGAGCAACTCTGCAATCGCCCGGCTGGCTTTGATCACTACTGAGCGGTTCATCCGGTTGGATCCACCCTGGACCGCCCCTCTCAGTCCAGCAGTACCGAAACGCAGCGTGCCGTTCATCCGCTCCGACAGCTCGTCCCAGTTCTCCGAATCGAGCAAAGCTTGTAGTTCGGCTCGGGTTTCTGGGTCCGGATCGCCCTCGATCCAAGCGATTGTGGCTGTGTTCAGGTCGTTGTTCATCCCCTAAGTCTAAATGATTGAGCGGCTTGGGGTCCTATACGAGTTCCTTGAACGAGGGCCTTAGACCAGCGCCTTCAAACAAGGTTTTACCTGGGACTCAAGCATGGCTGCCATTTGGATGTAAACCCGCTGGATGCCAGCGGCCTCTAGCTGTTCTACCGTCTCGGCCTGCTCTTTCCATGTCTTAACGTACGGGCGCAGCCGCTCTTTGGTTGCTTCTCCACCTCCTCGAACTGCCGCGTACTCGTCGAGGACCTCATCGACCTCATCCATTGAGTCGACTCCCAAAGCCGGAAGGCTTGTAGAGATCAGGACGTCATCGAAGTTACGCCCAGCCGCCTCGGCCGCTGCCCGGGCAACGGCTAAACGTTCGGCAATTCCGGAGGGATCGTGGTGGTACAGGTTGAATTCATCACAATACTTGCCTGCCAGAGTCGGAGTCTTGACGGGCCCGCCACCGCCAACCATCAGCCGGAGTCCTGCGCGTGCTCTGGGCTGGGCGTCATACCCCTTGAACGACCACCGACTGCTTTCATATCCACCTTGGGGATCATCAAAGTATGCCCGGACGTATCCGAGTTGCTCATCGAGCATTTCGAAACGTTCTTTGAGCGGGGGATAGTCAAACCCAAAATATGCGTGCTCGTCGTCGTGCCATCCAGTGCCCAGACCCAGCGCAAAGCGGCCACCCGAGAGTTCATCGATGGTCACCGCAGATTTTGCATACACAGCGGGATGCCGAAATGTGACTGGCGACACCAGCATCACAATGTCGATTTCCTTGGTGTCTCTCCCAAGCGCAGCCGCCTGCACGATGGTGTCGTATGCAGCAGTGTTGTAGTCCTCGTGCGTGTTGCCGTAGAGGTAATGGTCGGCCACGGCGATGGCCACTCCCCCGTTTGCCTCAGTGATCTGAGCGATCTTGAGAAGGTGGTCATAACTTCCGATTGACTGGATCCCGATTTCCATAACAAGCACCGTAGCGTGTCGCTTGCACCTTGGACTTCAGATTGCACTTAGACTGATTAGGACTAGGTCAAGCCCTTAGCCCAGAACTAATAGTCCCGATCGAGAGAGCACCGAACCCTCTACCGGAACGAGGCGTGGTACTCGTGGTTTGGGCGCTTATCTACCGCACTACTAATGCGGTTACTCATATTGAAGAAGCCGGCGGTCGCAGCAATGTCCCAAATGTCTTGGTCAGCGAAGCCCACATCGCGCAGCGCCTGGCGGTGGGCTTCTTCAATCTTGTGACTCTCTTCGGTCATCATGGCGGCGAAGTCGAGCATGGCTCGCTCCCTCTCCGATAGCGGAGCCACCCGATAGTTCATCACCAGCATCTCCCCGAGTTCGGGTTTGCCCGACAACTCCCTGACCCCAGAGCCGTGGGCGACTAGGCAGTAGAAGCATCGGTTAATAGACGAGACAACCACAGCAATCATCTCCCTCTCCAGCTTGGAGAGTCCACTCGGACCGAGCATAAGATCGTTGTACATGGTGGTGAAGGCGTTGAGCTTGTCAATGTTGTGGGCAAACGACACCAACACATTGGGGACAAACCCAAGCTTCTCGATGCAGAGGTCGAAGTAGCGCTGTGTGCCCTCTGGCAAGGGTTCCACCGGCGGCAGATCGAGCGCAGTTGGTTTCTCACTCATCAGGTCCTCCTAAGAAGTCCACCAGCAGCTCGTTCACTGCTCGTGACTGTTCGATCATCACCCTGTGGCCAGCCTCGTCAACCAGTTCGAATCTGGACCCGCTAAGGGACCTAGCAAGCTCCCGGCCACGTCTGGCTGGAGTCATCCGATCTGCATCTCCTGATATCACGAGAGTGGGCACCCCCACTTTCTCAAGAGCATCACCGGTCACGAAATCGTTGCAGGCGTTCAGGTCGCTGTTGAGCGGCCCGTATCCGTTCGCAGCGGTGGTTGTCCATGATTGCCCATGCAGCCACATTCCTGGTTCAACATGACCGCCAATCGAATCTCGATGCATCCAGGCTCTCAGCAACCTGAGGCATTGATCATCGCCATCGGCAGAGGACTGAAGGAGTTCTTCATGCACCGGCATTGCTGCCGCTGCGGCAATAAACACCACCGATTTAACCACGTCGGAACCAGCAGCAGCAGCCAAGAGAGCCACCAAAGACCCCATAGAATGACCCACTAGTGACACAGGCACGCTCACGCTCTCTTTGAGCCAACCAACCAGCCACGACGCCTGTTCCTCGATACTAGGTCGGAGGGGACCCGGAGTCCGGCCGTGACCCGGCAGATCAATGGCAAGGGGAGAGAAACCCCGATGGGCTAGGAATCTCGTTTGATACTTCCATGCCGTCCGGTTCTCACCGGCCCCGTGGATCAACACAACAACGTTGCCCTCTCGGTCAAATGGTCTACCCCCGGTGGCACAGAAAACACCGTCGATTTTCATCTTTGAGAAACCCTCAGCGCCTGAGCTAGGTCGCCAATCAAATCGTCGGCATCTTCAAGACCAACAGAGAGCCGGATCAGATCTTCGCCAACCCCTGCCTCGATCAGGTCTTCAGAAGACATCTGGTGGTAGATGGTAGAAGCGGGGTGAATAACCAGCGATTTAGCGTCACCAACGTTGGCCAGATGCGACCAGAGACCAACAGCGTCGATGAACTTTCTTCCTGCTTCACGACCACCCTGGATACCGAAACTAAGAACCGCTCCCGCCCCCTTCGGTAGGAGCTCTTGGGTAAGAGCATGGTCGGGATGTTGAGGAATAGAAGGGTGCGAAACCCACTCAACCGAGTCGGAAGCAAGCAGGAAATCAATCACCTTGGCGGTGTTCTGAACGTGACGGTCCATCCGTACTGGCA
>CAXMSI010000074.1:0-243 GCA_964196085.1 uncultured Acidimicrobiia bacterium
GCTCGGAGCACATGAGAATGCAACCATCCAAATCACCCCAACCAAGTGGTTGTCTTGGACATCAGGCCGCTTCATGTCCGCCGTCGCAGACGTCGATGCCGACTTGGAAGCTCATCCCCCGCCAACTTGGTTCCGAGACCTCTCCCAATAGAGACAGGTGCATCTGCGGCAGCCCCTGCCATAAGAGCTTCAAGGATCAGCCCAGCTGTGGCCCTAAGAACTGACTGACCCCGACCAATACCA
>CAXMSI010000074.1:253-3311 GCA_964196085.1 uncultured Acidimicrobiia bacterium
GGGTCCACAGATGGGCCCGCTCTGGCGCGCTACTACCTAGTTTCTCCTGCGTCGGCCGAGTCCAGCGTGTATGTTCAGAGCGAAGACAGCGCCACAACACGGAGGAAGAAAATGACAGGATACGAAAAGGGAGCAGGGAGCGAGGTCTCGATGGGCGGGACAGCCGGAGATCAAGGGAGCGGTGCCGAAAAGGGCAACGACCTGGAAGCTTGCATAATCTGCGGTGAACCACGAGGCGACGCTTCACCTTGCCCTATTTGCGGATCGGAATAGAACCAGCTCAAAAGCTGTGACAGCTCTACTCCCATCGCGCTCTGCTTCGCTGTCCGAACAGATTGCTCGGACGGTTGGGAGAACGCGCACTCAAACAAGGGTGGTTGGGGTTGAACATGAGTTTGGAGTCTTCGATGACGACACCCAAGTTGACTTTCGAGAGTGGATTCATGATCTCTCCGTTCCAGGTATGCAGCTTCACCCCACTAATCCGCTCATGTACCTCACAAAACGCGGATCGGCAGTTATCGCCGACGGCAAAGTCGCCGAGATCGCTACACCCCCCATTTGTCTGGAACCTGGGGCCGCCACCGCAGTTGCGGATTGGGCAGAGGAAGCTCGCAAAGGACTGATAGATCTTCTCCCCGAGCATCTGGCCATTCGGGGCGGGTCCACCCACATATCAATAACGACCGACCCAGCAACGAACGACCGCCTGGCACTGCTCTTCAGTAGGACGTTTGCAACAGCGCTGATGCTCCTCATGGACCAACGCAATTCACCGGGGATGTTGGTCCGGCCTCGGCCTGGCAGGATTGAGCTGTGTGGTGAGTTCCTCGTGGGCAACTCGCTGACTGCGGCCACCGTCTTTGCTATCGGCGCTGCATTGTCCGTTGAGGAGCACATCAAGGGGCGGCGGGGCGTACTCCCCCCGTTTCTCGACGTTTCATTGCAGCGAGGCCGGCGCAGACACGGTTGGTACGTCGACCGCAAGGCCACTGGAGTAGATCTCTATGGAGCAGGACGAGATGCAGTCCTGAACCTAGCCAACGGAACGACTCGGACGGCCCAGCAGTATCTTGCGCATGCATGGGCCCTTGCCCGGCCTTGTGCCTCGCAGTTTGCAACCGCCGATGAATTGGCAGATGTCGACAGTTTGGTTGCCGGAACGACACCACTTCCCATGGAAGCTGGAAGTTACGGCATGGTCTTTCCGGTCCCGCCTCGATCACCGCACATCATGGGGATTGCTTCCACCTCTCTCAAATCTCCAGAAGTCACCCTCAACCCATCCGCAGCAACCTGGGACTGGGTTGCTTGGCAAGCAACCAACGAGCAAACATCGGTCTTTGTCTCAGTTCCCCGCCCGCTGCTCACCGAGTTCAAAGATGAGTTTGTTAGCGGCGGTCTGGATCAGGTCTTCGAAGATGCGTTGGCTGACCACGAACTCCTCCCCCGATTGAGCGTGGCCAGCCAGACTCTGGAAGTTGGAATCTTCGCATCGATCCAAAAAAGTCCGGCTCTGCTCCCCGTCGATCGGTACGGCGTTGGGAACGCCCCATCGAGCTCTGTTCGTCTTGGAAAACGAGACTTTCCACCGCCGAGTGTCGGATTCTTCTCCACTTTGGGCACGTTCGGTAGTGTCGCCCTCGGTTTGATAGCTGTCGGCCTCATCGGGTTGGCTCTTACGTTCGGGGGTCTCTTCGACGAAACCTCCATAGCTGCTCCTACAACCGGGGCTCCCACAACCGCGGCAAGCGCTCCAACCACACTTTCTACGGTTGACGAATGCTCGGACAGCCCATGTGGAGCAACCACCACGCCCACGACAACACCAGTATTTGATTGTGGAGCCGACGTTTGCCAAGATCCCCGAGCAGCGATCGAGACCATCGATCCAGTCGTGTTCGCCAATGGCGAGCTATGGCTTGTGGCCACCTTCGCAGACCCCTGGACGGCACCGCCAACAGATCTATTCAGCTTCTTCTTTGGGTTTGATCTCGTCGTGGACGGGAGCATGTCTTCCGTTGGCTGGGAAGTCCACGACGAGGCAGTAACTCCCCTCAGCGACAACCGACTGCTCGTATTCGGCGACGGCAGCGTGTGGGCTGCAACTGGGATTTCTCCGGGGTCAGACTGGAGTGGCACCGTGACGGCGCGGTCAGGCTCGTGGACATCGCCAGATGAGCAAGCGATGTTTGGTGACTGGTCCCTGGAGATTGCTTCAGGGAGCATGCTCGACCCGGCTCTCCTCAATGACCTCGAGTCAACCTATAACCTTCTCACCGGCGAAGCCACCGAGCAACCAATTATCTGGATGGGTCTTACAACGTTCTTCGCCAACGAATTTCCTGTGAACCTCACTGGCCTCACAACCCTGATAGATCCCCCGGGCGATCTATCGGACTACTACGGAACACTCGACCCAGCCTTCCCAGACATCACGTCGGTCGATTCGACGAACATCCAGTTTGAAGAAACGATCTCTACCGCCGACCGCTTGGGCCATCTCACTTCAATTTGTGACAATGGATTCGGACCTGGGACGACCACAGTGTGCCCCGACTCACTTGACACACTGACTGCTTCAAATATGTGGGCGTGGCTAGATGCTTCCTTTTCTGGTTCAGGCCCTTTCGATCAATTCGGGATTGCCTGCACAGTCGATGGCCTGCCTACCTACGAAGGGCCGCCTTCTGACCCCAACACAGGGAGAAATCTAACCTTCGAGGTGTTCCGAAGTGCCGGGTATCAGGTTGGGTCAACCGCCTTCAATGGCACCTTCGATTCAGGACCGAGCGATGCCGTCCTCGCCGTCGTCAGGGACAGTGGGGTGGCCTTGATTGTGACGAGCGAGGCTTTGGCGGGGTGTTCAAACCCAACAGTATTCATGATCAACAAAGGTGGGGTTGATTTCTTAGGCCTCCCGTCCTCCCCGGCCGGTATCTCAACCGTGGGTGAGGCAGTAACAACAGAAGCACCGACAACAGAGACACCGACAACAGAAGCACCGACAGCTACGACTACCCCGGTACCTGAAGTACCGACAGATGACGCGCTTTCA
>CAXMSI010000074.1:3373-8241 GCA_964196085.1 uncultured Acidimicrobiia bacterium
TATATGGGCGATGTTGTTTGTGAGGGATGATACCCGGCTGGAGAAGCCGCCCGCGGTTAGGGAAGATCCTTCTACCGGCCACCAGCAGTCGAATAACGGACCGTCTTAAAGATCGGCCATCTGACTGTGCGTGTAACACCAAGCCCAAGTTTCACCCGGTTCTGCCGAGCGAATTACCACATGTCCTGACGACGCGGCGTGCTTGGAGGCGTGCTGATTCTTGGAATTGTCACAGCACCTAATCATCTTGCAGTCAACGCAGTACCGTAGGTGTACCCACGTGTCTCCAAGGGGGACACACTCCACGCATTCGTACCCCTCAATGGGGTCCATGGGCACGTTTGTTAAGTGTTCACAAGATTTATTCATCGTTGGTTTCCTCCTCTGAGGGTTGGAGCATAAGCAGCAAGACTCGGAATGTGGTGCGACCCGGCTCCGACGAGACAGTTATTTCACCTCGGTGCTTGTCGACAATAATCCCGTAACTAATGCTGAGGCCGAGGCCCGTGCCCTGTCCAGGTGCCTTGGTCGTGAAAAACGAGTCAAACACCCGAGGCTGAACAGCTGGATCGATTCCGGGCCCGTTGTCCTCTATTTCAACAACATACTTGTAGTCTGCGAAACTAGCGCGGATATTCAAGGTCGGCTCAGTTGTAGCCGCCGTTTCCATCGCATCGGCGGCGTTGTCGATGATATTCGTCCAGACCTGATTCAACTCGCTGCCATACACCTGCATATTGGGAAGGCCAGCTTGATACTCGCGAACAATCACGACGCCCTTCAACTTCTGCTTCAAGATGTTGATGGTGTCTTCGATGCCGTCAATAACATCAACCTCTTGAGCCGGTGCCTTGTCTAGGAAGGAATACGACTTGAGCCCCTTCACAATGTCTGAAACGCGCACCGACGCAGAAGAAATCTCCCGGACCAACGTTGAAACCACATGCGTCGAGCACAGTGACACCACCACAATCGGGAGGGCATCGCCGAACTCGCCTTCCCACATTTCGAGGTCAGCTATTGACACCCCCAATGCAACCAACTCGGGGGCATATTGCCAGGCATCCTCCACGAGTCGCGACTCGAGCCATTCCGTTATGACGTCTTCTAGCTCAGCTCGATCGAGCATATCCAGTTCATTGGTAGGCCGTTTGCCGGCCATGTCAGAGAGCTGTTCGAACAGCTCTCGAGCCGATGGAGAAAACTCGTGTGTCGGCACGTGAATGTCTGATTGTTTCTCGACCTCGTCTGCAAGCTGACCCGCCGAGCGGTCAATTGCAGACGCGGGGTTGTTGAGCTCATGTGCCACTCCGGCGGTGAGGGTTCCAAGCTGTGCCATTCGTTCGCTTTGACGCAGCCGTGACTCTGTGGAGCGAACCTTGCCAAGCACGGTCTGAAACATCGCTCCAACGGCCGCTGGACTGGTAGCCAAAAGATGATCGATCGCAGCTTTGCTGACACCCAGCACTGAGGTCTCACCCTTCGCCGCTGCAGAGGCCATGCGAGGTACATCTTCGAGGACTGCCATCTCGCCAATGACTTCTCCTGCTCGGCGAACAGCAAGCAATACCGGACTGCTCGATGACGCCTTGATGATCTCAAGCTCACCCGACTCAATGATGTAGGTGACGTCGCCCTTGTCCCCTTCCTGGAACAGTTCCTCACTGTCGTCGAGGTTTCGACGATGCACCCCTTTGGCGAGCGTTCTCAGGTCTTCGTCGCTGAGTTGGGAGAACAACGATACGGCTCGGAGGGCATCAAACATCTAGGGCCTCCGAGGTGGTTTCGATGCCAACAAACTCATGTTCCATAGTCTCGTCAGTCACTCGAACTGAGCGGAATCCCGATGGATCGTGGCCAAGGCTGTATCCCACAGCACCAGATACCACCACCTCAATGCCTGCGTCATTAGCGATGTTGTTGCGGTGCAGATGACCGGAGAACATGGTGCCGACGCCAAAGTTTTGGGCCATTTCGATGAGGGGTAGTCGAACTGCTGTGGGCATGTTCCAATAGGTGTCGGGTTCATCAGCTGACGTGAGGAACAGCGGATGATGCCCAACCAACACCACTGCTCCTCCACGGTTTGTGGCTTCCACCAGGTGTCGTTCTACGGCTTCAAGTTGGCGAGCCGATTCTTGTGGCAGCTCTTGAGGTTGCCCCAACACTGTGGTGTTGAGAACAACAAACGAGGTCTCCTCGTGGGTGAACATGTAGTGATCTGCTCCGAAATTCTCCCGATAGGCCATGACACTGCTGTGGGTTGGTATCGCTGCGTCAAAGGCAGTGTCGTGATTGCCCGGGGCAACGTGCAAAGCGATGGACGGGTCAAGCTTCGAAGTGATACGGCTGTAGGCAGCGAGCTGATCCTGATTGCTGAGGTCGTCAATCATGTCGCCGCCAACCATCACAAATGCTGGCTTTCTGCGGTTGGCCTCTTGAACTGCCCGCTCAAGCCGGTCAGCATCCCAGGCAAACCCCTGCACCTTTGGGGCTATGCGCACCACCATGTCACGCTCGGCAAACACCGC
Source organism: uncultured Acidimicrobiia bacterium (assembly GCA_964196085.1). Classification (GTDB taxonomy): domain Bacteria; phylum Actinomycetota; class Acidimicrobiia; order Spongiisociales; family JAENVV01; genus CAXMPE01. The sequence goes on from CAXMSI010000074.1 coordinate 5,905, forward strand.
AACATCATCCTCGGTCATCCCCGACAGGCTTGCATAGGCACCCAGTTGGCAATCAGCCATAAATAGGAAATCGAAGTCGGTCATCGGCGAGGCTCGCTAGTTGGGAAAGGCTGCATCGGCTCCACGATAGAGGCTCATTAGCCAAGAGACCACCAACAAGTCTCTTCAATCCCTCCGAAGGTCAACTTTTTGATCAGAGTCCCGCTCGATGTCGTGTATGCTCGGACGCACAGAAGGGGACAGCATGACTGAAACAATATTCACCCGCTACGGCGGCTTCAGGACTGTAAGCAGGATCGTGTCTACCTTCTACACCAATGCACTTGAGTCGCCCCTTTTGGCTCCCACGTTTGCCGGCACCGACATGAGCCGGCTCATCGACCACCAGACTAAGTTTGTCGCGTACCTCATGGGCGGGCCGGTGAGTTTCACTGACGAGCATTTAGCCCACGTACACAAGCGACTCGACATCACCGACGAGGCTTTCGACGAGATGTGTACGGTGTTTCGTTACGCGATGGAAGATCACGATCTGGATGAGACCGATATCGGGGCGGTAGTTGCTTTGATCCAAGCCAAGCGCCCACATATCGTGTTTACCCAGTGAGGGCAGCCAAGGGCACTCCACCGCCCGATGAAGGCTCGGTTTCCTACAAAGAAGTGGTGCAGTCACTCCGCACTGCAGTTGCGTTGGTCGATGTTGAGACTGACGAAATCTTGTTCGAGAACGCCAAGTTCTTCCAGTGGTTCGACACTGGCGGTGTCGAAATTTCAACGCTTCCCAACCGGGTCCCCGGTATCAAGATCGATCGTGCGAAGACCCGACTCAAGGAGGGCAGGGAATACAAGTACGAGACGACAGTAGTCATCAACGATCGCGATACCCCAGTGCGTGTGTTGGTTCGAAACTATGTAACCCAAGAACGCCCTTGCTACCTGGTTGAAGCCACGGATATCTCTAAGGAGATGGAAGTGCAATTCATGCTCGATTCCTACTCAAAAATGGCCGAAAAAAACGCCCGAGAGCTCGAAGCCGAAAAGGCCAGAGTCGAGAAGCTGCTGCTCAACATCATGCCTAAGTCGGTAGTAGACGAGTTGCAGCAGTACGGCACAGCAACCCCCGGAAAGTTCGATGAGTGCTCTGTCATCATGCTCGACTTCGTCGGCTTCACTGACATGGCGCTGGCAGCCGACCCCTCCACAATCGTCTCGGAGCTCAACGACATATTCTCGGCGTTCGACCGCATCACAGAAATGTTTGGTTGCGAGCGCTTACGCACAATCGGTGATGCCTACATGGCGGTGTCTGGTGTGCCCGAAGCATCTCCAGAACATGCCCAGAACATTGCCAAGGTCGCGCTTCGAATGCGTCGTTACCTCGAGCGGCGTAATGCAGCCCACGCCCAGGAGTGGCGAGCGAGGATTGGCATCAACTCGGGCCCGGTTATTGGATCTCTCGTCGGCATTCAAAAGTACGTCTATGACCTGTTTGGCCCGGGCGTGAACCTAGCCGCCCGCATGGAAACAGCTTCAGAACCTATGAAGATCACTTGCAACCAGAACATGCACGACCTGCTGCACAACGACTTTGTGTTCAGCGACCGAGGCGAAAAAGAAATCAAGGGCTTCGGTACCCAGCACCTGTACTTCTTGGAAAGCGAAGTCTCCCGCCAGTTCTAGGTGCGACACCTCCCGATGAGGTGAGGCCCAACCGTTGTTAGGCGTAGGACCGTAGAAGTGCCGCTCTGCCACAATGGTGGTATGAGAAAACTGACTGTATTCCTTGCCCTGATGGCACTCATAGCCACCGCCTGCGGTACCACCACCGAACCCACCCTGCTGTCGGCCAGCCATGCCGCAGCTTTCCTACAAGACGCCCCCGAGGGGTTGGTCGTCCTTGATGTTCGAACACCCGAAGAGTTCACCACGGGGCACCTCTCGGATGCTGTTCTCCTCGATTTCTACGAGTCTGACTTTGCCGACAGTCTCGCCGAGCTCGACCGTGATACTCCGTACTTTGTGTACTGTCGTTCAGGCAACCGCTCGGGGCAAACCATCCAATTGATGCAGACCCTCGGGTTCACCAACGTCACAGAGCTCAGCGGTGGGATCAACGAATGGAATGGCGCGAACCTCCCCTTAAAGTAACAAAGGACCTCGACCAGGGAACAGGTTCAGGTAAAGAGCAAAATCAGCGACCAACCTGAGAGGGGCCCACCGTGGGACCCCTCTCCTTCGCCAACGTCGAGGGCGTTGGCACCTATGCTGCGACCCTCGGTACATGACTGTGAATCTCTGTCACAGCCTGTCGATCGTCGAGCAATCGACTGCCCAGGT
>CAXMSI010000075.1:0-8194 GCA_964196085.1 uncultured Acidimicrobiia bacterium
GCCAGAAGCTCCATTGCGCGTGCCGGATCATACGGATACGGGCAGTAGTCGTTCTGGAACGGTGCCGCGTATGGCTCAATATACTGACACGTTGGAAACCCATAGCCACTTACAGCTGCTGTGAGAATTGGATCTCGATCGAGAGCATGTGAGATAGCTTGGCGCACTCTTAGATCTGCCAATTTGTCGGATCTGGCGCTCAGGAACATGTAGTTGATGCCCTTCGGATCCATCCCATGAACAGTGAAGTCGTCATCTAGCCCAGGTAGTCGAGCCTGCGTGTCTCCAGCAAAGGAGACAGCCATATCGATATCGCCAGCTAGGAGAGCATTCAACTCGGAGGTCTGCTCGGTGATGTACCTGTACTCGATTACTTCGAAGTAAGGCAGTTCACCCCAGTAGTCCTCGAAGCGCAGGAACGTAGCACCGACGTCAGTTTGGAAGTCGGTGAAGACGAATGGTCCCGAACCGATCAATTCTCCTCCGGCGATGTCGTTCGCTTCCAGCGACCCCTCAGGGACGATCATGCCTGCACGGTTGGCAAGCGATGGGAACAAGAGTTGGCTTGGCCCAGATAGTGTTAGCTGAACGGTTCTCTCGTCGAGCGCCTCAATGGAATCGACCACACTTAGCGGTCCACTGATAGGACCGATGGGTGATAGCTGGTTCGCCTTGAGTGAGTACACCACGTCAGCAGCTTCAAGCGTCGATCCATCATGGAACATTCCTTCGCGAATAGCGAAGGTGTAAACGAGGCCGTCATCGCTAATTTCCCACGATTCAGCTACTAGCGGACCATTCGATCCGTCTCGTTGGAACTCCATGAGCGGCTCAATGACGTTCATGAAGATGGGAACGCGAATGGCTCCGGAGTTTGATGTTAGGTAGTCCCAGGTAGGAGGCTCCTGGAAGTGCGCCACGGTAAGAGTTGTCCCTCTTGGGTCAGGCGCAGGTTCCGTGGTCGGAGCTTCTGTGGTAGGAGCGTCCGTCGTAGGGGCATCTGTACTAGGGGCTGCTGTGGTAGGAGCCTCGGTGTCAGACGTGTCGTCCGTTGTAGCGCTGCTGCACGCTGCAAAAACGAGGGAGACCGCCATGATCAAGGCAATCGATCGGGCTCTACGCCGGACCTTTACTAGCTCGGTTTGTTTCCTTCTCTTAAGCATATCTATACCCTTCGTGCGGTTGTCAACAGCTGTCCATCTTCTTTACTGAATCGAATCTGTGCATGGCCGCGCGGTTGCGCGCAATCCGGTCAACACATCATCGCAGAATACAGTAAACCATTCCGTAGTATTGTCAAATAGCTTGCAGGCCTACATGTGACTGCGAGACCACTGCCGAGCATACATCGCACTCTGGCCCCACCATCGGGAAACAGGAGAACTTCTCAGCAAGGCTCGGAATCCGCCAGCTAGGGCTGGGATTCGGTTATCCTGAATCGACTAGTTTTAGTTGAGGAACGCCCGCACCTGCCGGGTCAGATCGGAGGACCTCTTGCTGCCAAAGTCACAAACTAATACGACCGGGCTCTTGCTCACACTGGATCGGGGCATACGCGTCCTCGAAGCGATCGCCGATGGCGGTGGGCGCGCGTCGGCGAAACAACTGAGCCTCGGGCTGACAATCAACCTCGGTACGATGTATCAGTTGCTTCGAACACTCGAGTCCAATGGGTACATTGTTCGTCTGCCAGGGGGAACCTTCCGGCTCGGCACACGGATTGGGTTCCTTATCGACAGATTTGACCTGGAGACCGCACCGCCCAAACAGCTGATTGATAAGCTACACGAGCTTCGCGATGCCACAGAGGAGACGGTGTACATCTCGATGGTTCAGGGTACCGACATCACGATCGTTGCATCGTTGGAAGGGACTCAGAGGCTCCGAGTTGGGAATAATGCTGTAGGTTTCGCTGATCATCCCCATGCTCGCGCTTCGGCAAAGGCGTTCCTCTCGGCTTGCGAACCAGATGAAGTCGACCGGTACTTGCACGGTCGTGAACTCACGGCCCTGACGCCAAACACGATTACAAACAGAGACACATTCACAGAAGAACTCAAACGGGCGCGCCGACAGGGTGTGGCATATGATCGTGAAGAATTCGAGCAAGGGATAGTGTGTATTGGCGCCGCTATCATCGGGGCGGAAGGCAAACCGGTTGGATCTTATGCTGTCTCGCTCCCGAGCGGCCGCTTTCCTATCCGTCAGGATTCGATAACCGCGGACTTGCTGGCTGCATGTGAAGCTGCTTCGGTCTCGCTTGGGTACAACGGCCCCTATCCGCTCCCTGAAGGCGACGCCTAGGTTGAGAAAGACAATACCTCGGGCCGGCCGGCTCGATGAGATGATCGCTCTGGGGCTGCAAGCACTCCAGTCCGACGGTGGGCTCCCGGGGTTTCCAGTTCTTGATGATGGTCGCGCCAAGGCGGTCTTCGTGTCTCCCGATGACGGAAGCTCGTCAGACCTTGTGGTCAATGTTTTAGTGCTCCCACCAGGTTTTCTCAATCCAGCTCATTCGCATGTACCCGAAGAACTACTGGTCGTCCTGCATGGCAGTGGAACAGTCACAATTGATGAGGGCGCCCCGATGGGAATCACGGAGGGGGATCTCGTTGTCCTCCCTCCCGTATTGAGCCACTCTCTGGAGGCAAGTGCCAACGCCTCGCTTCTCCTCTTGACGGTGATGGCTAAGACGCAGAGCGACTCAGACAAAATGAACGTCGGGTAGCCCTCTCTCAGGAAAGCACCTCGGTCGAAACTTCCCGGTAATCTGTTAGTTGGTGTCGGGTTCCCGGCCAACTTCGTACTCGGCGATTCGTTCGAGAACCAGTCCAGCGGCGCCTGCTGCCATCCCGCCAAGGCCGTCGTCGACGGCTTGGGAGAAGACCTCGAGCGTCGGAGCTAAGTTTGGCACAGGGATGCCAAGGCGCGTCGCCACCTCGAGAGCGATCGCCACGTCTTTCCGGGCAAGGCTGGTTCTGAATCCTCCGTCGAACTTCCGCGGCAGGTACTGGCGTGCGACCAACCCATTGAATGCGGCATTGGCTGCTCCTGTGCTCTTGAGAACCTCAAGAGTTGCATCAAGTTCCAAACCAGCCTTGCCCGCGAGGAGCAGGACTTCGACATCGGCAAGGAACACCGTGAGTGCCAGGAGGTTGTTGATGACCTTGAGGGTCACACCCGAACCAGTGTCCCCGCAACGAACTACTGCCCTGCCGATAGGGGAGAGAAAACCCTCTATCTCGGCCCATTCGTCCTGCGGGCATCCGACCATGAACAAGAGGTTTCCTTCAGCGGCGTCACCAGGTCCGCCACCCATTCCTGCATCACGAAAACGAACGCCGATTGTTGCAGCCTCTTGCGATAGCGTGGTTGTGACAATTGGATCGATCGTGCTGCAGTCGATTATGAGTGTCCCGGGCTTTGTGTTGTTGAGCAACTCTCGTACGACCTGCTTCACATCGGGACTATCAGGTAGGGCCAGGACAATCGTGGAAAGGTTGGCGATCTCCTTCAGTTGGGACACTTGCGAAATGTCAGCCTTCGCAGCGCTCTCGGCGGCTTCGGGATACGCGTCAAACCCTGACACGTCCTTGCCTGAGCGTATGAGGCTCATCGCCAAGCCGCGGCCCATGAGACCCATTCCGACGACCCCAACGCCGCCTGGTCGGTTCTCTTGCTCGTTCGAGGTCATTTCAGCACCGAGAATCCGCCGTCGACGACGATCACCTGGCCGGTCACAAATGAAGCTCTGGAGGACAAGAGGAACTCAATCACCTCTGCAATCTCGCTCGGTTGGGCGAGTCGGCCCAGAGCATGTGCCTTGATCCGCTCGTCCAGGTCCACTTTCCCACTGGCGACTGCCCGTGAAATCATTGGCGTCTCGACATAGCCAGGCGCCACAGCGTTGACCCGGATATCGTGCTCAGCCCATTCCACAGCGGCCGCTCTCGTCATCGAGCCAATTCCCGCCTTTGCAACTCCGTACGGGAGTCGGCCTCGGCGGCCGAAGAACATGGCGATGGAGCCGATATTTACTATGGATCCGCCTCTTCCGTGCTCCACAATGGCGCGAGCAACACTCTGAGCCAAGAAGAAGGACCCGTCGAGGTGGACATCGAGGATGGAGCGCCATTGATCGGGTTCGATGTCGATGGCTTTCTCAACCATATGGTTCCCGGCAGCATTGACAAGGCCCAGGATTGGGGCAATTTCGGCAACTGATGCGATGGCGGAGCGCACCTGTGAAATATCTGAGACATCACATGGGACCGCGATGACGTCTGGTCGTCCGGCAAAGGCATCAAGTGTTTCTCCAGGGAGGTCTATGACAGCCACAATCACCGGCTGCCAACGCTCGAGAATCATTTCTACGACCGAAAGGCCGATGCCACTCGCCCCACCGGAGACGACGACGCACTTCAGGTCATCATCAGGGACGTTTGTTCCCGTGGATGGCTCGTTCCTGTTGTCCGAGAGCATTCCGTTCTCCGTGTGTTCGCGGCACCTATTCGGATATATTAATGTCACTTGAGAATAACGTCTAGTGTGCAATCTTGTTAACAATCGAGTATTGTGCCACCAAGCTGACGAGCCAAGGGAGCTCCTCAATGTTTTCCAACTCTTGGGATTGCAACCGGTCAGGTCCTGCGTCGTCCGCTCGTCCTAGGCGGACCTCATTTCAAGATGGAGCCGCATCTCATGAAGGCATCTGAAATCTCGTCGGAACTGGAGGGCCCTCTCACCGGCTACCGGGTCCTGGAACTCGGATCCACTGTTGCGGGTCCGTTCTGCGGCCGACTTTTGGCCGACTTCGGGGCCGAAGTCATCAAGGTTGAGCCACCCAAGGGTGATGCTGTCCGATCGATGGGGAAGCGGCTTGACGGACGGTCGTTGTACGCTGCGAGCATTCTTCGGAATAAGGCACTGGTGTCAATCGATCTCAACACGGAGGGCGGCCGTGAACTCGTGCGAGAGATGGTCGCTGATTGCGATGTCCTCGTAGAGAATTTTAAACCAGGATCGATGGAGCGCTGGGGGCTTGGCTATGACGTTTTGGCGCAAATCAATCCAGGGTTGGTCATGGTTCGAATCAGCGGATTCGGGCAGGACGGCCCATACGCCAATCGGCCCGGATATGGGGTCATAGCCGAGGCGATGAGCGGGCTCAGACACCTCACCGGCGATCCTGACCGGCCGCCTTCTCGGATGGCGACTTCGTTGACTGACTATATAACGGGCCTGTACGCGGCGTTCGGCGTGACTCTCGCGCTGCTCGAGAGAAAGGTGTCTGGGCGAGGGCAGATGATTGACGCCGCTCTCTACGAGAGTGCTTTCAGCTTCATGGAGCCATGGATTCCCGCTTTCGAAAAACTGGGCCACATTGCAGAGCGCTCAGGGTCCGTGCTCCCCGGGAGCACCCCGAACAACCTCTATCCGACGGGCGACGGAGACCATATACATATTGCTGCACCTGGCGACAGCGTATTTGGGCGACTTGTCGGCGCCATGGGCAGACCTGATCTGGCGGCGGATCCTCGATTTGCCAGCGCAATCGATCGATCGAGGAATCACCAGGAAATTGACGGTCTCATCGCCAATTGGACGTCCTCTCGGACGATTCCAGCCATTGAGCGCACTTTGGTCGAACATCAAGTGCCGGTTTCGCCCATCTACACCATCGCTGATCTGTTTCAGGATGCCCATGTCCAAGACCGAGGGGCAATCGTTAATGCCCCTGATGTGGAATTGGGGTCGATAGCGATGGCTGGGGTAGTGCCGCGGCTGTCAGGGACGCCAGGACGGATACTTTTTGCCGGTGGCGAAGTAGGGAGCAATACTCGAGAAGTGTTAGAAGACACCTTTGGAATCGAATCGGGAAGAGTCGATTCTCTGATTCAATCGGGTGCAATTTTCGAACGAGAGGAATCCAAGTGACCACGGAGGAATCGCATGAAAGGTCGCTTGCCGAACTTGAGCGCAGAACGGCTGCTGCCCTTCGAATGGGCGGTGAGGACAAGCTTGCGAAGCGTAAGGCGGATGGCATCCTCAACGCACGTGAGAGGATTGCCCTCCTCGTCGACGCCGGTTCATTCCACGAGTCAGGGCTTCTCGGTGAGTCCTCGACCCAGGTTGAAGACCGCGGTAGGACACCAGCCGACGGCAAGATAGCTGGTTTCGGCCGCATTGCAGGGCGTGAGATCGGCCTGGTAGCGAACGATTTCACCGTTAAAGGAGCATCGTCCAGCGCAACGAATGCCAAGAAGACCAGTCATATCAAAAGAGTCGCCGGGGAACGGGGATTTCCACTCGTCTTTCTGGGGGAATCAACGGGCGCACGGATGCCCGACCACATGGGTTCGCGAGGAATGGGGACGTTGTTGGGACAGAACGCGACCCAATACCTACGTACGCGCCAAACGCCATGGGTATCAGCGACCCTGGGCCATTCATACGGCTCCTCTTCTTGGTACTCGGTCCTCTCTGATTTCAACGTTATGCGGAAGGGCGCAGTAATGGCTGTGTCCAGTCCTCTTCTCGCTTCTCTGGCGATTGGCGAGGAGGTTGATCCGCAAGAGTTGGGCGGATGGAAGCTGCATTCAGAAGTTACCGGGTTCGCAGACCGAGTTGTTGATACCGACGAGGAGGCGATCCGCGACATTCAGAGGTTCCTCTCATATCTTCCCTCTCACAATGCCGAGGCTCCACCCGAGTCCTCGACAGCTCCGGAGTCGGGAGACGGGATGGATGGAATACTGAAGCATCTTCCCTCGGCTCGAACGCAGGTCTATGACATCCGGAGGTTGATGGAAACGATCGTCGACACCGACAGTTTCTTCGAACTGAAGCCACGTTTCGGCAGGGCGGCTGTGACGGGGTTGGCGAGGCTCGACGGGAAAGTAGTTGGGTTGGTAGCTAACAACCCGATTTGGAAGGGTGGCGCGCTGGATACCGATGGGTGCGAAAAGATGACTAGCTTCCTCGTGCTGTGCGACTCTTTCAATATCCCGATTGTGACGTTTGTCGATACCCCTGGGTTCATCATCGGGACTGAGGCAGAAAAACGAAGGGCTCCCGGCAAGATTATGAACCTTATGAATGCCTTGGCCCTCGTCACAGTGCCGAAAATTAGCGTGATCATTCGAAAGAGTTACGGGCAGGCATACCTGAACATGGGGGGAGGCCGCAACTCAGACGAAGTCATCGCATGGCCAACCGCTGAGGTGAGTTTCATGACGCCCCGGTTCGCGACGAAAGTAGTCAAAGGCCTAGAGCCGGGACAGCCAGGTTTCGATGAGGCATTTGACACAATGAACCAAGACACAGCGGTTTGGGACATGGCAGCGGCCTACGCGGTCCAGTCGGTCATCCGACCCGAGGACACACGACAACAGCTGATTCGAAGCCTCGAAGTCCACAAACTACGGCCTACAGGTGGCGTCGGCCAGCGGCTTTTGGCCTCCTGGCCAACGAGCTTCTGACCGTGCCGGCATCCATCAGGTTCTCCCCTCACAGCTGGGGAGTGGCCGGTTGAGCCGCTGATCTTGTCCAACAAGTTATGACACATACGACACGTACCAAGGGAGTAAGAAATGAGGAGTGAACTGAAAGCAGTGGTGACCGGCCTGGTGTGGAAGATCCCCACTAATGTCGGCGACCGGCTGGAAGCTGGGACGATTGTGATGCTCCTTGAATCCATGAAGATGGAGATTCCAGTCATCTTGGATGATGCCGGCACCTTGGTCGAGATCTTGGTCGAAGAGGGCGAGGCAGTAACTGAAGGTCAAGCCGTTGCTTTGATTGAGGAGTAGGCGATCATGAGTGACGCAGAATTGCCATCCGAGGCGTCTTCGCCAGGGATTGAAGAACTTGCCGCCCGCCAACAGTTCGCCAAAGAGCTGGGTGGGGTCGAGGCGATCGAAAAGCATCACAGCCAAGGGCGACTCACAGTCCGGGAACGCATTGACGGCCTTGTCGATCCAGGCTCGTTCGCAGAGGTCGGGTCAATGACGGGCCAAGGAACATATGAGGACGGACGACTTGTTGGCGTCACTCCGGCACCCTACGTTATGGGGCTGGCGTCAATTGACGGGCGACCTGTCGCAGTTGGAGGAGAAGATTTCACCGTCCGCGGTGGCACAAGTTGGAGTGGCGATCGCAAAAAGGGAGGCCAGGGCGGTTTTGTGGAGGAAAT
>CAXMSI010000076.1:0-5239 GCA_964196085.1 uncultured Acidimicrobiia bacterium
AACGCCCGCATAGGAGCCGAAGACCAGAGCAGCAGTGGCCAACACCTTCGCTTTACCGTGGCTGAAGAATGGCTTGAGGTTGGCCGGTTCTACTTGGAGTCCGCCCTTTGCCACGAACCAGACCAGCCCAGCAAGAACAAGGATAACGACGATAGTTTGGGCACTCCCCGATGCCTTGGCCCCCGACACATTGAGAAGAATCAGCAGGAAAGCTATCCCAAGAGCGATTGGTTTGCCTGGGAGGTTGAAAATCGAAAGGTAGGCGCCGAGGCCTGCCAGAGCGAACGATGCCTTGAAAATCAGGGAAAACCAGACCCCGAAGCCTGCAACGGTCCCCATCATTGGGCCCATGGCCCGGTCGATAAAGATGTAAGTTCCGCCTGCCTCGGGCATGGCGGTGGACATTTCGGCTTTTGAGAACGCTGCAGGCAGAATCACCAGCCCTGCTATGAAGTAGGCGAGGGCGGCCGCGGGACCGGCCTTTTCAGCGGCAAGTCCCGGCAACACGAAGATCCCGCTTCCAAGCATGGCCCCGATGCTGATGGCGAGGACTGCCCACAAGCCCAAAGATCGCTTCAATCCCCCAGCCATTAGGCGGTTCCGATTCCGTGTGCTTCTTGTTTTGCCGTCCGTCCCATGAGGCGGGCAATGGCTTGTTGTGGGTCGGCGCCTTCATACAGAATGCGTCCTACTTCTCTAGCAATTGGCATTTCGATGCTGTTTGCCTCGGCTAACTCGAGTATGGGTTGAGTCGACTTGACTCCTTCTGCCACGTTTGTCATTTCCGAGACAACTGTTTCGAGGGTTTTTCCTTCGCCAAGGCCATAACCTACCGTAAAGTTGCGGCTTTGAGCGCTGAGGCAGGTGGCCATGAGGTCACCGATGCCTGCCAACCCTCCGAACGTGAGTGGGGAGCCGCCCAAGCGAGTGCCGAGTCGAGTGATCTCAGCGAGAGCCCGGGTAATCAGCATCGTCGTTGTGTTCATTCCAAAGCCCATGCCGCGGACAATGCCAGAGGCGATTGCCATGACGTTTTTGAGAGCTCCAGCTATCTCGGAACCGATCACGTCATTGTTGGTGTAGACCCTGAACTGAGATGTCATGAGTAGGGATTGAAGGCGCTGCGCTACCTCCTCGCTGCGCAGAGCAATGACTGTTGCAGCAGGGTCACCAGCCATGATTTCTTTGGCCAGGTTGGGGCCCGATAGTACCCCTATCAGGTGGGGGTCGTGGTGGGGGAGAACGTCCTGAATGACCTGAGTCATGCGCATCTTGGTTGATCGCTCGATCCCCTTGGATAGGGAAATGATTGGCGTTTCTGCGGCGATTTGAGGAGCGACCTTGGTCAGGACGTCTCTGAACCCGTGTGACGGGACCCCAATGAAGATGGCTTCGACGTTGGTTGCTACTTCAGCAAGGTTGGTCGTTCCCTGCAGGGGAGGGAGAGGAAACCCAGCAAGGTATCGCGGGTTCGAACCGGCTGAAATGGCGTCGGCGAGTTCAGGGTTCCTCGCCCAGATCTTCACATCGGATTGCTCCGCGAGCAAGGAGGCAACTGTTGTGCCCCACGCGCCAGCGCCAATTACTCCTACAGCCATGTGGGTAACTTACACGGACTTTTCTCGAAGGCCGACGAGCTTCTGGAAAAAGATCAGGGCTACTACCCCCAGAACGAAAAGCCCGCCGGCCGTGATCACATCATTCATTGAGCCGATAGCCCACTTCACCGGCGGATTGCCCCATGGCCAGAGGCGAGGGGCAGTGCCGATCATCAGACCAACTAGCCCTGCAAGGGTGTTGTTATGCCACTTTTTTAGAGCAAACCTGAGAAGGCGCACAAGGGTAAGGACGCCTAGAACCGCCCCTGCGGCAAACAATGCAAGCGTCGTGATGTCTCGGGTGCTTGCTGCTTCGATAGCTCGATCATATTGGCCAGCGAGCAGCAGTACGAAGGACCCTGAGATTCCCGGCAACACCATGGCGCTGATGGCCAAGGCGCCGCTTGCTATCGCCCACGGAGCGTTCTGGGAAGTTCCTGCAGGGGTAATCCATATCACCGTCAGTCCGATCAGGAACCCGACTCCTGTTGAGACGAATCCGATTCGGCTCCAAACTATTCGCCGCTTCACGAACACAATCGAAATGCTGACGAGGCCAAGGAAGAATGCAAAGAGTCGGCTCCGGCTCAGGGGGTCGTCTAGCCAGCCGTGAAGGATATTGGCCAGTAGGAATATCGCTGTTGCCATTCCCAAAAGGAGTGAGCCAACGAGTGCAAGGTTGAGGTGACGCGCAAGTTGCCCCCACTTGAGGGTGAGCAGGAAGCGCAAGGCTGTGCGGTCGGCTTTGTGCAATGCCTCGACAATCGGCTCGAAGACTCCGGCCACGAATGCGATGGTTCCTCCCGAAACCCCTGGTACGAGATCGGCGGATCCCATGAAGAACCCAATAACGAATCTGCGGACGAATGAGTGTTCAGACATGGGGGACGAGTCTACCTTCACATTGGGCGGCGCCGATGTCTCGGGGTGTCAGTTGCCGAAGCGGAGACTGAAGCTACTGGCGGCGACTATTGCTTCCCAGACGGTACGATTCCGTGAATGTTGAAGACTCTCCGCTATACCGTGGTTCTTGTTTTGTTCGCTGTTGTGTCAGCGGCGTGTACTGAGCCGTTAACAGCGGAGTCGACTGGGCCTGAGATCTTCACACATTCCTGTGCGAGGTGCCATGGCGCCGCATTGCAAGGACGCAGACCGGCTCCTCAACTTGCTGGCTCTGACGCACCGTCAGTTGACCTTCCCAAACAGTATTTCTTAGACACGATCACGCAGGGAAACAATCGGATGCCGTCGTTCGGTTCCCAACTCACCAATGAGCAGATCAACCGACTTGCTGACTACATCATCGAGCAACAGGATCGCTGAGGTCCACATACTCGGTTGCAACACTCCACCCAAGGACTTCTTGGAGCTGGCGGTGAAATCGGACCGGATCTCCGGTTGTGAATAGGCGCATCTGGCCAGAGTCGTTGTTAGGTTGGTAACGTCGTTCCACTTGCCGAGCCACCGCTTCAGCTGGATCGATAATAGTGACATTCGGGCCAGCAAGTCGCCTCAACGATGGGGCGACGAAGGTGTAGTGAGTGCAGCCGAGCACAAGAGCGTCGGCGCCCGCCTCCAGGGCCGGGGTGACGTTCTTGTCCAGCATGTCGTCAACTTGCGGAGAGTCGGCCAGCCCGGCTTCGACCAGATCGGCGAGTCCAGGAAGCGCTATTGAAAGAACGTTTGTGTCCTCAGCGAACCGTTGGATTACATCGTCTAGCAATGGGCCGTCGATCGTCCCCGTGGTTCCCAACACAGCGATGGTCCCGCTCCGACTGATCTTTGCCGCAGGCTTGACCGCTGGCTCGAGTCCCACAAACCCGATGTGGGGGTGGGACCGGCGGAGATGGTGAAGCGCCGCCGCCGACGCGGTGTTGCAAGCAACTGTGATAAGTGAGCTCCCTTGAGCTTCTAGGAATGCGGTGATCTCCATCGACATTTGGCGGACTTCAGATGCGGGCCTATCACCGATGGGGGCCCGCGCTTGATCGGCTACATATGTCAGATCAGCGCCGGGGAGACGCCTCCTCACCGCAGCAAGGATCCCTAGGCCACCAAGCCCCGAGTCGAAGAGCCCAATCAATGCTTACTTCGGGGCCATCCGAATGCCACCGTCGAGACGGATGGACTCGGCATTCATGTAGCTCTGCGATAGCAAGAAGAAGGCAGTATCCGCGTACTCGTCTGGCCGTCCGAGGCGCTTGGGGTAGAGCACCTGTGTTGCCAAAGACTCCCTCGCAGGCTCGGGAAGTCCCGCGAGCATTGGGGTGTCCATGATGCCCGGGGCAATGGTGTTGACACGAACAGCAATCGAGGAGAGATCACGAGCCGCCGGCAAGGCGAGTCCGACAATGCCAGCCTTCGACGCTGCGTAGGCAGTTTGGCCAACTTGGCCGTCGTAGGCAGCCACCGAAGCAGTGTTCACGATTGCACCACGATCTCCGGAGATCTCGCAAGGATCGTTCTTGGCCATCGCCGCCGCAGCAAGACGCATGCAGTTGAAGGTGCCGGTGAGATTGATGCCTACTACGAATTCCCAAAAGTCGAGCCCAACTGGCTCGCCGTCCCTATTGACCATGCGGCTGGGATTGCCAACGCCTGCACAGTTCACCAGCGATCGAAAGGGGCCCATCTCGACGGCAGTGTCGACAGCGGCTTGGACCTGCTCTTCATTGCGAACGTCAACCTCTACGAACGCTCCGTTGAGTTGGGCAGCCATCGCTTCGCCGTTCTCCTTGTGCAGGTCAGCAATCACTACGCGTACTCCCGCAGCTGCGAGCTTCTTGGCTGTGGCTGCCCCAAGTCCAGACGCTCCTCCGGTGATGACGGCGGATGTGTCATTGAGATTCATGTCGGTTCTCCGAGTCGGTGTCGCCCTAAAGTTAGCCGCCTCCAGCTCAAGACAGGGTGGGAGGTGCCGGGTATCCTATCGGGATGCAGAAATCAGCCGCCAAGATCGAAACGACCCAACTCCTCAAACGAATCGTGTTGGTAGGTCTCACCACTGCTCTGGCACTTTGGGCTGCTTGGAAGCTTCAGAGCCTTCTGACGAGCATTGTGCTGGCTCTGTTCGTGTCGTTTGCGCTTGAGCCGGCCGTTGTTGCATTGGTAAGGAAGGGCTGGAGCCGCTCCCGGGCGACGTTGGCCGTATTCGTTACAGCTTTAGTGGGACTCATTGTGTTCTTGCTTGTAGTGCTTCCTCCGTTCATTACCCAGGCCTCGGAGCTCGTAGAGTCGATCCCTGACCAATTCGAGAAGCTCGGGCCGCAGATCGAGGATCTGTTCCAGGGCCGTTTCTCGTTTGACGCCATCGGGGAGTCCATTGGCAATATTGGTGATCTAGTTTCGAAGTACGCAAGCACGGTAGGGAGCAAGCTCACGGGCTTCCTTGGAGGCTTCGGTTCGGCGATTGGCTCATTCTTCACAGTTGCCTTGTTCGGCTATTTCTTTCTTGCCGACGGACCTCGCATGCGAACCAGGATATTCTCCTACTTCAAGCCAGAGACTCAGCAAGAGCTGTATTCGGGTTGGCAACTGGCCATCGAAAAGACGGGCGGATACGTCTCATCGCGAGCGAGGCTTGCTGTGGCTTCGGCCATCTTCCACTCGCTGGCCTTCTGGGTCATTGGGATTCCATCCCC
>CAXMSI010000076.1:5249-7835 GCA_964196085.1 uncultured Acidimicrobiia bacterium
CCCCGGTCGCCTTCGGGCTTTGGGTGGGAGTGGTCTCTCAAGCGGTGCCGGTAGTTGGAGCTCTGTTGGCAGTTACCTTGCCGCTAGTGGCGGCCCTAAATATGTCAGGTGCCGCTGCCATCTGGGTGATTGTGGCATTGGCTGCTTACCAAGGAGTCGAGAACTACCTGATAGCCCCAAGGATCACAGCAAAGACTATGTCGTTGCATCCGGCGGTCGGGTTCGGAGCGGTGATCGCGGGATTCTCGTTGTTTGGTGCGATGGGTGGCTTCCTTGCACTACCCCTTGCAGCAATTGGATCCGGCCTGATGGCGTCGTATCTGGAGGCCAATCCAGTGGAGGCGTCGGATCTCACCGACGACGAGTACGAACGAGACGATGACGACGTCAAGGTCGACCCGGGGAGCTAGTTTCTTGAGAGCCCCATTTGGCCCTGTCTCGCATCCATCTTCTCTAAGCGGCCGGTAGGGACCGGTGCTCGATAACCTCAGGGAATGAGCCCTACTGCCAAGACATCTGCGGGCCCCTTGGCGGGGCTAAAGGTTCTAGAGATCGTAGGACTTGGCCCAGGTCCATTCTGCGGGATGATGCTTGCTGATCTGGGAGCCGACGTGATTCGGATCGATCGGGTGGATGCGTCCAAGATGCTGAGTCTGACTGACGCTCGCTTTGATGTGCTCGCCCGTGGGAGAAGGTCGATTGCACTCGACCTTACGCGCAGCGAGGGAGTTGATGTCTTGTTGCGCTTGGTGGAGTCGGTTGATGTGTTGTTCGAAGGCATGCGTCCTGGAGTCGCCGAACGGCTTGGATTTGGCCCTGAGACATGCGCCGAACGCAACCCAGGCCTGGTGTACGGGCGGATGACTGGGTGGGGGCAGACGGGACCGCTGGCCAAGGCGGTTGGGCATGACATCAACTACCTGGCCCTCTCAGGGATGCTCCACGCAGTGGGTCGCGCCGACCAACGGCCGCCGCCGCCGCTCAACCTCATCGCTGATTTTGGCGGCGGGGGCATGGTGCTGGCCTTAGGGATTCTCGCAGCGGTCTTCGAAGCCAGGACCTCTGGACTTGGACAAGTGGTCGACGCAGCCATGTTTGAAGGTGTGTCAACTCTTGGTGCAATGACACATGGACTGGCAGCGGCCGGCAGATGGTCAACCCAGCGTGAGTCCAACTTGCTCGATGGAGGGACACCGTTCTATGACACCTATCGAACAGCGGATGAACGGTTCGTTGCAGTAGGTGCGATCGAACCTCAATTTTTTGCAGCGCTGGTCGACGGACTTGGCCTCGGAAGTGAACTCCAAGCCGACCAATGGGACCGTGCCGGATGGGACGCAATGCGTGACGCCTTTGTCTCGGCATTCCGCGCTGAGACTCGTGACCATTGGGCCGATCATTTTGCGGGATCGGACGCTTGCGTGAGTCCGGTTCTGACCTATGAAGAAGCACGGACTCATCCCCACGGAGTGTCGAGGCAGTCGTTCATTGACGTTGGAGGTATCAGCCAGCCGGCGCCGGTTCCCCGATTCTCCCGCACAGCACCACCGGACCCCAGCCCGCCTGCAGAGGTTGGCGCCCATTCGGTTGCCATCCTCGCTGAGTTTGGCATCGGGCCCACGGAGGCCGTCGAGTTGATGGACCAAGGTATTTGCCGGTAACTCGCCGATTCCGGCATTTTGTCCTACTATCGCCTCGTTGACCAGAGGAGATAAATGATGGAGGTATACACCTCACCCGGCGGAGTAGACGTAGACCCAAAGCAGACTGTTGCAGGACTGTTGTGGGAAGCTGAGGCAGCGATGCCAGATCAGGCAGTTCTCGCCTATCGGGACGGCGATAAGTTTGTTGACGTCACCCTTTCAGAATTGGCTCACAACGCTCGCAGGATCGCAGCTGGCTTCATGGCACTCGGCATTGAGCCAGGTTCTCGGATCTGTCTGTACTCGCCAAGTCGCGTTGAGTTCACCTATTTCGATTATGCGATCTGGGCAGCGGGTTGCGCCACGGTCACTATTTATGAAACCTCTTCAGCTGATCAAGTGGACTGGATTGTTGGCAACTCTGAATCAGTAGCCACAGTGATATCGTCTTCTGCACAACTGGCAACCTTCAACGAGATGGCTGCAAAGCACGAATCCAACCAACATGTCTTCACCCTCGAAGAGGGCGGCATGGAAAAGCTCATCGAACTGGGTAAGGACATCAGCGACGAGGAAGTGATTGCCCGGTCCGAGATGGTTGACGGGGACGCATTGGCAACCTTGGTATACACCTCCGGGACCACTGGCCAACCGAAGGGATGCGAACTCACCCACAACAACTTTGTGTGGGCTGTGGGGCAGGTCGGGAACTCTGTGCCCGACATTATCAATGAAAATGCCTCGACCCTGATGTTCTTGCCACTGGCGCACATCTTCTCCCGGCTCGTTCAGGTGATTTCGGTGAGCAAGGGTGCGAAAATCGCTTTCAGCACTGGAATTCCTCAGCTCCTAGAAGAGCTGCAGATGGTCAAGCCAAGCTGGATCTTCTCGGTGCCTCGCGTGCTCGAGAAGGTGTACAACGGAGCAGCTGCCAAAGCCGAAG
>CAXMSI010000076.1:7956-8187 GCA_964196085.1 uncultured Acidimicrobiia bacterium
AGCACAGCATCTTTGACAAGCTCGTGTATTCAAAGATCAGGGCAAGTCTCGGCGGCAACGTCACGCACGTGATTTCTGGAGCTGCGGCGCTGGGTGAGCGCCTCGGGTTCTTCTATGACGCCATTGGAATCAAGGTCTATGAGGGCTACGGCTTGACCGAGACCACTGCGGGCTCAACCGTGAACCGTAACGGCGAGCAGCATATCGGTTCGGTTGGGAGGCCCATCCCAG
>CAXMSI010000077.1:0-5266 GCA_964196085.1 uncultured Acidimicrobiia bacterium
GTGGACTTGGCTCGGGTATCGGCAGCAATATTCGCGGCTGCTCTCGGGTTCCTCTGGTACAACGCAGCCCCAGCTCAAGTCTTTATGGGCGATGTTGGATCACAAGCCTTTGGTGGTGCGTTGGCTGCGATAGCCCTACTCACCAACACAGCGCTTTTGGTGCTCATCATTGGTGGCCTTTTTGTCTGGATTACTTCGACGGTGATCCTGCAGGTGCTGGTCTACCGACTGTTTGGACGCAGGCTATTCAAGATTGCACCAATCCATCATGCGTTCGAGCTCAGGGGCTGGCCCGAAACTCAAGTCGTTATTAGGTTTTGGATCATCGCAGCGCTTTGTGTTGCGGTCGGTATCGGGCTGTTTTACGCGGATTTCGTGATTCATTCGGGTGGCGTGCTGTGAAAACTCTTGTATTAGGTACCGGGCTTTCTGGGCGCGCAGCGATGCGACTTCTGAGCCACAAAGGCGATGATTTCAGTCTCTTTGACGAGAGTGGCCGGGCCACTCTCGACGGAAGTGTTGTGGCAGGGCCCATATGGACTGCTTCGATTCTTGATGGGGTAGACCGCGTCGTAGCCTCCCCAGGTTTCTCTGAGCATTCTGAGCCAATCCGGAACGCTCTTGACCAGGGTATCCCCGTGCTCAGCGAACCAGAGCTCGCCTTCGGGTATCTCTCAATGCCCATCGTTGCCATCACCGGCACCAATGGAAAGACCACAGTGACCCGACTGATTCACGAAATGTGTGTGGCCTCAGGCCATCGAAGTGTTGCGGCTGGGAACATTGGCTTGCCATTGAGCGACATCATCGAAGATGACTACGACATTGCTGTTGTAGAGCTGTCGAGCTTCCAATTGCGATTCATCGACAGCTTTCGGGCGAAAGTATCCGTGATCGTCAATGTTGCCCAAGACCACTTGGATTGGCACAACGATCTTGCGTCCTATGTCGGCGCAAAAGCTCGAATTGTCGAGAACCAAACCTTCGAGGACAGGCTTGTCTTCAATGCCGATGACCCCACTGTCGTGGAGATAGCTGCTGGATCGAGCGCTCGCCAGACTGGAGTGTCTACAGCGAACTCTCGAGGCGAATACGCTGTCCGAGACGGGGCACTTTGTTTTGGGCCATTGGCAGTTCCAGTGCGTGAGTTGCGAGTTTCAGGAGATGCCTTCTTCATGGACCTCCTGTTGGCGGGGGCCGCAGCGCGAGCAGCTGGAGCATCACTTTCAGCTGTCGAAGCTGTGGTGCGAGCCTTCACCCCCGGCACTCATCGACGCACCGTGGTTGGTTCTCGGGACGGCATCACGTTTGTCAATGATTCGAAGGCGACTAACCCGCATGCCGCAGTGGCGTCGATTGCTAGTTTCGGGTCGGTGGTCCTCATCGCTGGAGGACTAGCGAAGGGCCTTGATCTTTCTCCAATGGTGAACCATCCTCATGTACGCAAGGTATTTGCAGTTGGAGAAGCCGCTGCTGGTCTACTTGCTGCTCGTCCCTCAGTAGTCTCAGTCTGCTCCGACCTGGAGTCAGCAGTAGAGCAGGCTGCCGAGGTCGCTGAGGAAGGCGACACGGTGTTGCTGGCTCCGGGTTGTGCGTCGTTTGACATGTTCGCCTCATACGAAGCCCGTGGGAACGTCTTTATGGCTTCGGTGGTCAGGCTACTTGCACAGGAGAGCGCATCATGACGGCTGTTGCCTCGATCACTCGGGCCCGAAGCAAAGCGCGATCCAAGTCCGAAAACGCGGAGGCCAATCTTCGCGCTCAAATTTTCCTCGTCACGTCGATCGGCATCTTGTTGGTAATCGGCCTCGCTGCGACGCTTTCAGCGTCCTCTGTTGTCGCCACGGCTCGAGGTGACCAATGGAATGCCGAGTTCAAACATCAAGCAACCTTTGTTGTTGCTGGCATTCTCGTGATGGCAGTAGCTGCCAAGATCCCTTATCAGTGGTTCCGAAAGGCGGCCATATTGATGTGGGCCGGTTCGGTTGTAGCCCTGATCCTGGTGCGAGTCTCGGGGGTGTCTCATGGCGGAGCTCAGCGTTGGTTGGAGCTGGGTGGGGTTGAGTTCCAGCCATCAGACTTTGCGAAGTTTGCGGTAATTGTCGCCCTAGCCGTGACGTATGAAAAGAAAGAGCGCCTAAACCAATTGGGCGAGGTTGGGCACTTCTTTGTGCCCACTGCTGCGATCCTTGGGAGTGTGGGGTTGTTGGTGATCACCCAGACAGACTTGGGAACCACGGTTGTTATCGTCGGCGCCGCCTTTGCCGTGATGGTTGCTGCAAAGACCCGGTCTTCACACCTGGGACTCCTCGCTGTCATGGGTGTTGCCTCCGGTGCCCTTTCGCTGCGAATGAACAGCTACCAGCGGTTGCGTATTGACGCTTGGCGGAACCCGCTGGCCGATATTGAGGGCATTGCCTACCACGTGAGCCAGAGCAAGATCGCCATTGGAAGTGGCGGTCCATTTGGTGTTGGACTTGGTCAGAGTCGATTCAGGTGGTTGTACCTCCCCAACGCCCACACGGACTTCATATTCAGCATCATTGCCGAGGAACTTGGGTTCGCTGGAGCGATTTTTGCCATCTCGCTCTACGTGGGGTTTGCCGTCTTGGGAATCTCCACCGCCCTCAGAGCCCCCGACCGGTTCGGCATGATGGTGGCTGCAGGGATTACCGCCTGGATTTCGGTGCAGGCCTTTGTCAACATTGGTGGGGTGACCGGCATGATTCCCCTTACTGGTATCACCCTTCCGTTCGTGTCTGCAGGTGGGTCATCGCTCTTGATGGCTTTGGGAGCGGTTGGTGTGCTCTTGAACATCGCTTCCCAAGGAGCGCCCGGGGCTAAGCGGTGACAATCGCTATCGCAGCCGCAGGAACCGGCGGTCACGTGCTTCCTGGGATAGCGGTAGCAGAAACCATTGGGTCTCAGGCTGACGTTGTCTTCATTGGTGGTGACCGGTTTGAGAAGGCGGCTGTCCCTGCTGCTGGCTACGAGTTGGTAGAAGTACGTTTGCGAGGCTTGCAGCGCCGGTTCACCATGAAGAACCTCCTGATCCCGTTTACCGTTCTTAAGGCCACCTCGACCATTGCCCGCGAGTTCAAAGAGCGTGGCGTAACCGCTCTTCTCTGCACTGGAGGATACGTGACGGTGCCAGCGGCCCTTGCTGCAAGGCGGGTCGGAATCCCTTACTTCATCGCCGAACAGAACGCTCACGCAGGCCTAGCGAACCGCCTCATGGCGCGCAAGGCAAAGACTGTGTTCACTTCGTTCGCCGAGACAGAAGGACTTGAGAGGACGAAATGGGTGGGCAACCCGGTGCGCCGAGAACTAGTCGACTTTTCTAGGCGGGCTGCGCATCGCGAAGCGTTCGATCGATATGGCCAAGATCCCCACCGTTTCACGCTTGGGGTTGTGGGAGGAAGCCTCGGCTCGGGCGTAATCAACCAAGCGGTTGCTGAGGCGTCGGCCTCATGGGATCCGGCAAAGATCCAGATCGTTCACTTGGCGGGAGATCGGTATTTCGACGCTGTCACATCCGTGGCGGCCGGGTCGGTGGTCGACTGGCAGGTAGTTGGCTTCGAGGACCAAATGGAGGTGTTCTATGGAGCGATTGACCTGTTGTTGTCTCGTGCCGGTGGAATGGTTGCCGAAATAACTGCGACTGGCACTCCGGTGCTCCTCGTTCCAGGGGAGCATGGCTCTGCCGGGCATCAAGCAGCCTCAGCCAGAGTGCTGGCACGGGGTGGGGCTGCAGTAGTGCTCCCCGAGGCGGAGCTCGGCGAAGCACTGAGGGTCCAAGTCGAGAGGCTTGAATCTGACCGCGGTAGCCTTAGGCAGATGGCAGAGGCTTCAAGGAAGCTCGGGAAACCCGATGCCGCCCAGAAAATTGCGGAGGCTCTCCTGAAATGCTCCTAGGGAAACGTTATGAATCGATCCACATCATTGGCGCGGGTGGCGCTGGTATGAGTGGGCTTGCCAAGATCTTGGTCCAGTCTGGCCACAAGGTGAGCGGCTCAGACCTTGTCATGGCTCCCACACTCCGTTCGCTCGGTGATTTGGGTGTTGAGGTCTGGCAAGGCCACGATGCCTCGAAGATGGCCGGGAGGGATCTGGTGGTTGCCTCGTCAGCTGTACCGTTCTCCGATCCTGAGCTGTACGCCGCTCGTGAGGCCGGCCTAGTGACTTGGGATCGTCCTCGGCTCCTTTCCGAACTGACTGACCGCTTCCCTGCCATAGGTGCCACTGGAACCCACGGTAAGACCTCGACTACGGCAATGATTGTTCACGCTCTTCAGGCGATCGGTGTCGATCCCTCCTTCGTCGTGGGTGGCAAACTGGTCAACGTCCAAACAGCTGCTTCATACACCGGATCTCAGCCCTTTGTCCTCGAGATTGACGAGGCTTTTGGGACTTTTCAACACATCAATATCTCTGGGCTGATTGTTACCAACATCGAGCCTGAGCACCTTGACCACTATGGCGATGCCGAGGCGATGGTGGACGCCTACGTTGATGTGATGCGTCGGGCCGAGGGACCGGTAGTGGTATGCGTCGATGATCCTGGGGCACGGGCGGTGATGGAACGTGTAGGAGGCATCTCCTACGGCTTCTCCGAAGACGCCGACTGGCGAATTTCCGAATTGGAGCAGGGCCCCCTCAGTGCGAGCTTCCAGCTGACGTCAGCGACTGTTACGACCGAAGTGACTGTTGGCAAACCGGGCACTCATTCCGCGCGAAATGCAGCCGGGACGTTGGCTCTGCTTGGAGAGTTAGGTTTCGATGTCGTGGCCGCTGCAGCGTCGTTGAGCTCCTTTCAAGGGGTTGCTCGTCGCTACGAGCTTCGAGCCAGGGTTGGCGGTGTCACGTTCATCGATGACTACGCCCATCACCCAACTGAGGTCCTCTCAACCCTCGAGGCTGCGAAGCAAGGCGACTGGAACCGCATTTGGGCTGTGTTCCAGCCGCATCTGTACTCCCGAACTGCTGAGCTGCATCGGGAGTTCGGCCAGGCGTTTGCCGGGGTAGACGAGCTCGTGGTATTGGATGTGTTTGCCTCCAGAGAGCTACCACAGCCTGGCATCTCAGGTCAGCTCGTCGCCGACGCTGCTCGTTCCCGCACACATGCCAACGTGCGGTACGTCCCACATATGGCACAAGTGCCTGACACGATTGTTCCCCTGCTCCGAGAAGGCGATCTGGTCCTTACGATGGGCGCTGGCGACGTGACTGTCCTCTCTGACAAGCTGGCCCAAGCGTTAGCCGAACG
>CAXMSI010000077.1:5276-8187 GCA_964196085.1 uncultured Acidimicrobiia bacterium
CCATCCTGGGCTGGAAGTCTGGAAATCCGGAGCGATGTGCCTCTGGCTCACTTCACTACCTACAAGCGGGGAGGCCCAGCTCGGTGGTTTCTCGAAGTCGAGGACGAGTCGTCATTGGAAGGGCTAGCTGTCCCGACCGACGTTCCGGTGTACGTCTTGGGGCGTGGCTCTAACCTTCTTGTTTCAGATGCGGGCCTTGATGGGCTTGTGATCCACGTCGGCCAGGGATTGAGTCGAATATGGTTCGAAGAAGGATCAGTGGTTGCCGAGGGCGGCGTCTCCCTGCCGACTCTTGCGCGCGCCGCCGCGACCAGCGAGGCAGCGGGGCTTGCATTCTTCGTGGGCATACCCGGATCCGTTGGGGGAGCCATAGCGATGAACGCTGGGTGCTTTGGAAGTGAAACATCCGATGTGTTGGTCTCAGCTCAAATTCACAACCTTCGCACCGGGAAACTGGTCCATCGGCTCGCATCTGAATTCGCCTTTGGGTACCGACATTCGCTGCTGCAGTCGAATGAACTGGTGCTGTCTGGCCGCTTTACAACCATCGCTGGTGATGCCGAAGTCATCAAAGCGGAGATGCGCGAGATCACACGGTGGAGAAAAGACAATCAACCAGGAGGAACGCTCAATGCAGGGAGCGTATTCAAGAATCCGACGGGCGACTCGGCTGGGCGGATCATCGACGAGCTCGGTCTAAAGGGAACGGCTGTTGGTGGGGCGTCCATCTCAGCCAAGCATGCAAACTTCATCGTCACCGACAGTGAAGCCACAGCGCAGCACGTCTACGAGCTGATCTCCCAGGTCCGAAAGGTGGTTCTCAGCCAAGCGGGGATCGCCCTTGTCCCAGAAATTCGGATGGTCGGCTTTGGAGAGAACAGTCATGGTTGATCCACGAATCGCCAAGCGTCGAAACGAAGTACATCAGCAATCAGCACACACCAGCGTGCGTCGGCTTATGAAGTGGGTGCTGATTGGAGTAGCACTTTTCGGCTTAGCTTGGTTCACCCAATCCAGCTCGTTTCAGGTGCAGGAGTTGCTGGTGGAGGGGGTGATATCTTCGAACGCCGAAGAGATCCTCGAACAGCAGGGAGTGATCCTCGGCCGACCTTTGATGCGTCTACGACCTGCAGCGGCTGAAGAAGCGCTGCTGGCAGACCCTTGGGTGAGCGAAGCTACCGTAGAAGTTGCCTTCCCGAACACGGTTCGGGTGGCCGTACGAGAGCGGCATGGTGTTGGGTGGGTGCTGGTTGATGGAGGGTATATATATGTGGCCTCGGACGGAACCGCCCTCGAAGCTGGCGCCGATTCGGGCGGCCTCCCAACGGTCTCACTGGGTGGAGTGGCTCGAATGAGCCTCGGTACCCCATCTATCGATCTACGAGTGGTGGGGATTGCCGAGTTCCTTGCTGAGTTGCCCTCCGACATTGCTGTCCAGTCGGTGGTCACAGAGCAAGAAGGAGAGCTCTGGGTGGAACTGGTAGATCTCAATGTTCGGGTGAGACTTGGTCGGCCGGTCGACATGCAACGCAAGGCTGCGGCTCTCGCTGGACTTGTCAGCCAGGGAATTCCTCAAGGATCCATAGTGCATCTGATAGCCCCAGAGCGGCCAGCTGTCGAACCTCCGAGCCCTGTTGAAGATTCCTGAGACCCTAGAGTGGAAACTCAGACTTTGAGCTTGAGGGTTGGATAAAGCGAAGGTTTAGGTTGATAGTTGGTAAGCTTTCGCCAAGATTTCAAGGTAAGGTTTATCTATGACCACTCATACGACTAATCCCCAGAACTATTTGGCCGTCATCAAGGTTGTTGGTGTTGGCGGAGGCGGCGTAAACGCCGTCAATCGCATGATCGAGGCTGGTATTCGCGGCGTTGAGTTTATCGCGATCAACACCGATGCCCAGGTGCTGCTAATGTCGGACGCCGACATCAAGCTCGACCTCGGCCGTGACATCACCCGTGGTCTCGGCGCAGGGGCCAACCCCGAGGTTGGCCGCGCTGCTGCAGAAGCCCACCGCGAAGATCTCGAGAAGGTCCTAGCGGGTTCAGATATGGTGTTTGTGACCGCCGGCGAAGGTGGAGGAACCGGAACTGGCGGAGCCCCTGTTGTGGCCCAGATTGCTAAGGACATTGGTGCACTCACAGTTGGAGTAGTTACCCGCCCGTTTGGGTTTGAGGGTCGGCGGCGTTCGCTGCAGGCTGAGCAGGGAATCCAGAACCTACGCGAATCGGTTGACACACTCATTGTCATCCCGAACAACCGACTCCTCGATCTGGCTGACGCTCGGATGCCTGTAGTCGAAGCATTCCGCATGGCTGATGAGGTACTCACTGGTGGTGTAGCTGGGATCACTGACCTCATTACTACTCCGGGTCTCATCAACGTCGACTTCGCAGATGTTCGTACCGTCATGGAGGATGCCGGCTCGGCAGTTCTCGGCATTGGCAAGGCGTCTGGCGACGAGCGGGCTCTCCAAGCTGCTCAGCGGGCCGTCTCGAGCCCACTGCTCGAGACTTCCATGGAGGGAGCGAAGGGCGTGCTGCTCTCGATCGCTGGCCCATCGGATATGTCATTGTTCGAAGTGAGCGACGCTGCCAACACGGTCACCTCACATTGCGATCCTGACGCTGAGATCATCTTTGGCGCCGTGATTGACGACGCTCTCGGCGACGAGATCCGAGTTACGGTCATTGCAGCCGGTCTTGACGGGAAGCGCACAGGGAAACACCTTGGTCTTGAGACGAGTTTTTCTCCTCAACAGCGGAACGTGAACGATCTTGACGACGACCTTGGAATCCCAAGCTTCGTTCAGGGATGATCCCCCAAGGCATGGCGTTCTCTACCGGGGACGACGGCCATCAACGCGATCCAGCCAATCGAGTGGGCCTTATTCAACGCTCCGGTGCACCGAAC
>CAXMSI010000078.1:0-255 GCA_964196085.1 uncultured Acidimicrobiia bacterium
CGCTCTGGGGTTCGATCAGCCATGGGTTGAGTGACTTCTTTGGCATGCATTCTCACGATCCTGCTGACTCGGTCGACGAAGCTCTGGAGAGTAGTGAGAAGGGGATTCGAGCTCTGAAAATCTCGTTCGGAGTCCTCATGATCACCGCCGTACTCCAGGCGGGGATCGTGGTAGTTACTGGTTCGGTAGCGTTACTGGCAGACACGATCCACAACTTTTCTGACGCCTTGACCGCGGTTCCGCTTTTCGTGGCGT
>CAXMSI010000078.1:265-7989 GCA_964196085.1 uncultured Acidimicrobiia bacterium
GCTATCGCCGTTCTGAAGACTTGGCTGGACTCTTCGTTGTACTCATGATCCTGCTTTCAGCCATTGTGGCAGCGTGGGAGTCGATCCATAGGCTGATAGAACCACGAGAACTCCAATACGTTGGCGTGGTCTTCGCAGCGGGCATTATTGGTTTCATCGGCAACGAGCTCGTAGCGCTCTACAGAATTCGCATCGGCCGGGAGATTGGTTCCGCAGCCTTGGTTGCCGACGGACTGCACGCGAGAGTCGACGGTTTTACCTCGCTCGCCGTTGCTGCGGGAGCAGTCGGAGTGTGGATGGGATTCGAGCGGGCTGACCCGATTGTCGGGATCTTGGTCTCAATTGCCATCCTTGGTGTTTTGAGGACAGCAGCCAGAGACATCTATCGTCGTCTTATGGATGCTGTTGACCCTGAACTCATAGACCAAGTCGAGCAAATCGCAGGCTCAGTGCCAGGCGTCAACGCCCTAGGCCGTATCCAGGCTCGCTGGATGGGTCATCGGCTGCGTGTCGACCTCGACGTCGCAGTCGACGGTTCCCTCAGTGTTGCGAGCGGCCACGAGATAGCGGAACGAACTCGGCTGTCGCTGCTTGAAGGGGTGGACCATCTTGATGATGTCCATGTCCATGTTGACCCTGCCGAGCGCCACGAGAAAGCAAGGAGTTCTGCGACCCAGGGAGAGCCGGGCCCGTGAGCCGATTGCGCCGTCTGGCGAGAGACGCGAGCGAAGGCTGAGCATGACCGCGCTGTCTCCTGTCGCAAAAAGCCAGTTGGGCATTCCGATGCTTCAGATCAGGGATCTGAATGTTCGGTTCAGGCTTGCGGACAGAGATGTGTATGCGGTTAATGGTGTAAACCTTGAAGTGGAAGCAGGGGAAGTATTCGCCCTCGTAGGGGAATCGGGCTCAGGCAAGAGTGTTTCTGCGCTGAGCATTATGGGGCTCGTACCAACACCTCCCGCTGAGATCTCTGGATCTATTCAGCTTCAGGGTCGGGAGTTGACTTCTCTCAAGAATCGTGAGATGAGCGCTATCCGTGGACGAGAGATTGGGATGGTGTTCCAAGATCCGATGTCCTCGATGAATCCCGTGCATCCGGTTGGCCGGCAGGTGGCAGAGGGGCTCAGACTCCACTTCGGGATCAGCCGCAAGGAAGCCAAAGAACGAGCAGTGGACCTACTCAACAGTGTCGGCATCCCGGATCCAAAGGCTAGGGCTCAGGCATTCCCCCATGAGTTCTCAGGTGGAATGCGCCAGCGGGCAGTCATAGCGATGGCTTTAGCCTGCGATCCCAAACTACTGATTGCCGACGAGCCGACGACAGCCCTCGACGTGACCGTTCAACGCCAGATAGTGGAGCTTGTGCAACAGCTTCAGCAGGACCGCGGAATGGCTGTGATTTGGATCACCCATGACCTGGGTGTTGTGGCCGAGATCGCTGATCGGGTTGCTGTCATGTACGGCGGCCGGATAATGGAGGAAGGAGCGGCGGCAGACATCTACTCAGCGACCCGCCACCCATACACCTCGGGGTTGCTGCGCTCAATACCTCGGATGGACCGTTCTACGGCCGTACGCTTAGCCGAAATTCCAGGTGCGCCGGCGACGCAGCTTGAAACACTTTCGTCATGCCCGTTCCATGACCGATGCCCAATGGGCGACAGCAGCTGCGTAGGGGATTTGCCAGAGCTGGAGAGTGCGGGATTATCGGGCCACTCATCGGCTTGCGCCCACCTGGGAGACCTTGCGGAAATGGACGAAATGTGGGCCGAGGTAGCTTTCGACCGATTCACCAGTAGCACGGGTAGCGAACCCATAGTTGAGGTATCAGACCTTTCTGTTCACTTCCCAACGAGACGCAAAGACTCAGGTGGCAAGCGAGTCGCGGTCCGTGCCGTCGACGGAGTCAACCTTGTGATTCGCAAAGGCCGAACTCTGGGCGTTGTTGGTGAAAGCGGGTGCGGCAAGTCGACCCTTGGCCGGGCATTAGTGGGCCTGGTTGAACCGACTGGTGGCTCTATCGCGATTCACGGCGAACCCATCGGGAAGAGAAGAACCAAGAGCCGCAAGACAGTTCAGATGATCTTCCAGGATCCCTTCTCTTCGATGAACCCTGGCATGAGGATCAAAGACATCATTGCCGAGCCACTGAGCATCCACTCTTCACTTTCTACCGACGAGGTCAAGCAGCGGGTGCTTGATCTCCTTGAATTGGTGAACCTGCCAGCCGATTCGGCGGAACGCCATCCTCACGAGTTCAGCGGCGGACAGCGCCAACGTATCGCTATAGCTAGGGCGATGGCAGCCGACCCTGAAGTCATTGTTTGTGATGAGCCGGTTTCAGCTCTTGACGTATCGGTTCAAGCCCAGATCATCAACCTGCTTCACGATCTTCAAGAACGGGAAGGAGTTGCCTTCCTCTTCATTGCCCATGACTTAGCGGTTGTTCGGCACATCTCTCACGAGGTAGCTGTCATGTATTTAGGGCAAATTGTTGAACGGGCGCCACGAGATGAGTTGTACGACACTCCGCTTCACCCCTACACAAAGGCGTTACTTGCCGCGGTCCCGGTTCCAGATCCGGGGAGTACGAGAGATGATGAGCCGTTGTCGGGATCGGTGCCTAGCCCTTCTGCGCCTCCCGATGGGTGTCGGTTCCACACTCGTTGTCCTGTGGCCATCGAGAGATGCTCCACTGTGGTTCCTGAATTTTCGGAGGTCTCTCCCGGCCGGTGGGTTGCTTGTCATCTTGTTGAGAGCCCGCTCACCCTGCCGGGAGTCCTGGCTTCGCTATGAATCAAACACAGACCCCGAAAAGTCACCTAGTGGAAGAAACAGAGAAGATCGAAGACCTATATAGAGGAGGAGGACTCCGAGCATGAAACAAAATAAACAGCGAATTGCAGTATTGCTTACTGCCCTCGCGTTGGTAGCCGCAGCTTGCGGTACAACGTCGGATACGACTGATGGAACGGAAGCACCGGGGGCAACCACGGCAGGCACTGAGGGAACAGCTGACACAGTGGCACCTGCAACAACAGCCCCCGCTCCAGCGGAGCCTGTAGTGGTGCGAGCGGCCATAACAGGGGGCGAAGCCACACTGAACCCCTATACGTACGTGAGTGGATTCCCAGGGTGGAATCTGATGATGCTCCAGTACGACGCTTTGATGCAGTTCGATCTCAACGGCGAACCGCAACCGTGGCTCGCCGAGACCGTAACTCCAAGCGCTGACCTGACAGTGTGGGAGATCACGCTTGCCGAAGGTGTCACTTGGCATGATGGCATGCCGGTTACTGCAGCTGACGTTGAGTTCACATTTAGCTACTTCGTGGACAACGCTGCCGGACGATTCGCTAGAGACCTTAAGGGTGTCGAGTCGGTCGTGGTGGATGGAGACCTGGGGCTGACAGTCACGCTGTCAGGGCCCAACCCGTCCTTCGAACTGGCTGTATTGGCAGATGTTCCGATTCTGCCAAAGCACGTTTGGGAAGGCATCGAAAGCCCGACCGATCACGCCTATGACATTTCGACGAACATCGGATCTGGACCGTACATGCTGACGGGCTTCACTGAGGATCAAAGCTACCGCTTCGCGGCCAACCCGGACTATTTCCGGGGTGCTCCAGAAGTTGATGAGCTTGTTGTTGTTGTCTTTGGCGATGACTCTGGCCCACTCGCGGCAATCCGATCGGGTGAGATCGATGTGATCTTCGAGCGGGTGAGCCCCGAGCAGATCGAACTGCTTGATGCCCAAGACCCCATCGATATCTCGCAGGGTCCAGAGTTCACCACGCAGATGATCAACTTCGACACCTCTAAGGCACCGTTCAGCGATCTTGCAGTGAGGCAGGCCATGGCACTGGCCATTGATAAGTCGACTGTTGTCGACATTCTCTACCTCGGTGCGGCAACGATTGGGAGTCCCGGTTGGGTTCACCCTGGCAAGACGGTGTACAACACTGATGTTGTTGCACAGTTTGACCCTGCCGCCGCCAACAAGTTGTTGGATGACGCCGGTTACTTAGATACCGACGGCGATGGCATTCGTGAATTCGATGGCGGTCCGATGGAGTTTGAGATGATTACCAACTCCAGCGACAGTCTTCGGCTCCGCATTGCTGAGCTCACCGCTGAGATGCTTGCTGACGTAGGCATCAAGGTGAACGTAGCTTCGGTTGAGACTGCGACCTGGGAACAGGCCGTTTGGCCGGGGTTCGATATCAACAACGGGCGCAACTACGACCTGGCAGCTTGGGGTTGGTCGGCACCAGTCCAGGCAAATACCGTTCGTATTGCTGAGCTAGTCCACAGCGATCCGGGAATTGGGTTCTTGAACCTCACGGGGTTCGCCGATGCAGAAGTTGATGCTGTTGCCGAGGCGCTTGCCAGTGAGACTGATCCTGCTGTGAGCGAAGCTCTGGTGAAGGAGTTGCAGGTGTTGTTGGCAGAGAGGGTGCCTTTCATCCTGCTTGCCTACCCAGATGGGGCCTACGCGTACAACGCTGACGTCTATGACGGCTGGGCGTTTGTCGCAGGTCAGGGGATCGTTAGCAAGGTTTCCCTGCTCCCAGAGGCGGGGCGACCTTAGAAACAGGAAGTAATCAAGTAGTCGGGTCGGGAAGGGCGTCGAACGCTCTTCCCGACCCGTTCGAATGAGGTGATGGTGTGAAGAGGCTCAACAAACAGAAGCTGATGCAGTACGCAATTGTGCTGTTCGTTGCTGTGACGCTCAACTTCATGCTGCCACGGGTTATGCCTGGGAACCCGTTGGCCTTGATTGCCGGAGTTGACGTTGGCCTGCTGACCCCCGAGCAGCGGGCTCAAATCATTGAAGACGTTGGCCTCAACAGACCGATCTTGGTTCAGTACGTCGACTACTGGCGATCCATCGTGACGGGTGACTTTGGGATCTCGTATCGGTCAGACCGCCCCATTGTTGACTTGATCTCCGAACGGTTGCCTTGGACCCTCCTCATAACGGGTGGAGCTCTACTGTTTTCTGCCACTGTCGGAATAGTGACCGGAGCCTGGTCAGCTTGGAGACGAGGGAAGAAGTCAGACCTCTCGATGTTGACGGGGATGATTGCTCTGCAATCGCTTCCCTCTTTTTGGTTGGGGATGCTCCTCATTTCGATCTTTTCGGTGCAATTAGGGGTGTTGCCCTCGTTTGGCGCTGTGGCACCTGCAGCCGACTTCACGGGCGGGGCGTACTTCGTGGACGTGATCAAACACGCGGCCTTGCCCATGCTGACGCTATCGGTACTGTCGGTGCCGGGGGTCTACCTGACCATGCGCTACTCAATGCTCGAGGTCCTTGGTGAAGATTTCATTCGCACTGCGAGGGCGAAAGGTGCCAGTGAGATGCGGGTACTGTTTGGCCACGTCGCACGAAACGCGATTGCTCCGGTCGTGACCTTCCTTGCTATCCGCTTTGCTTTCTCTTTTGGCGGATCGGTAATTATCGAGACTGTGTTCTCATATCCAGGGTTAGGGCGACTGGTGTTCGACGCTGTGTCAGGCCGTGACTACCCAGTCATGCAGGCAGCGTTCCTAGTGTTCACTGCTGCTGTTCTGCTGGCAAACCTAGTTGCAGACCTTCTCTACCCGATCCTCGACCCTCGAACCAGGAGCCACTGATGGTCGAAAGAACGAAACGACGTCGACGAGTTCTGCTTCCGCAACGCCTTGGTCAGCTGGGGGGAGTCATAG
Organism: uncultured Acidimicrobiia bacterium; assembly: GCA_964196085.1. Lineage (GTDB taxonomy): Bacteria > Actinomycetota > Acidimicrobiia > Spongiisociales > JAENVV01 > CAXMPE01. The sequence goes on from CAXMSI010000078.1 coordinate 5,978, forward strand.
TGGGCTCAATGATCCTGGTTGCGATACTGGCACCATGGTTATCTCCGTATGACCCTGCCGAGCGGGTGGGGAGACCGTTCTCGTCGCCAAGTGCTGAGCACCTTCTGGGAACCAATGACGTCGGTCAAGACCTCTTGTCCGAACTGATCTACGGGACGCGAGTGTCGCTAACTGTTGGCATCATCGCAGCTGCAGTGGCGCTGCTGATTGGCACTTCCATTGGCATCCTCGCTGGCTACTACCCCAAACGCTTAGGGGCGTTCCTCATGCGGGGGGTCGACGTGGTGCTGATCCTGCCGTTCCTTCCTTTACTCATCGTCCTCGCGGCTTATTTGGGAAGGAGCCTTACCAACACCATCCTCGTCATCGGCGTTCTCATTTGGGCTGCCCCCGCTCGAATAATTCGATCACAGGTGATCTCTCTGCGTTCCCGGGAGTACGTGATGGCTTCCCAATCAATGGGCGCCCCCGATAGGTGGGTGATCCTCCGCCACATTCTTCCAAGGACAGCCCTGTTAGCGACCGGGTCGTTCGTCAGGGCTGTCTCGGGGGCGATCCTCCTCGAAGCCGCTCTCAGCTTCTTGGGGTTGGGTGATCCCATCCAAAAGAGCTGGGGATCGATTCTGTTCTGGGCACAATCTCGAGGAGCGTTCCTCACACCGGCATGGAAGTGGTGGGTGCTGCCACCAGGGCTGGCGATCATGTTGGCTTCGCTGGGCTTTGCACTGATTGCCTTCGCCGTGGAAGAACGGATCAATCCAAAACTGTGAGCGAGAAAGCATTTCGTATATGAAAGTCGATAAGGGAGATTGCAGAAGATGAGTAACAACGGAAATCGAGACGCAGCTGAAGCGCGAGTAGGCCTGGAGTGGCTAGGTGAGTGCCGGGTTCTCAGGTCGGTTTCGGAGCAGCAAGGTGTTCCCACAGTTGAGGGGGACTTGGTGCCGTTGCTGGTCGGTCAGGAGATTAGATCTCACATGATCGTGATGCATCCAGGCCAGTACTGCTTTGCTCATCCACATGACACAGAGAGCATTATCTACACCGTCTCTGGGCGCTGGGTTTTCTGCACCACTGAGAATGACGAGGAAGTACGAGTCGTCATAAATGAGGGTGATCTATTTCACTTCCCCGGCGGTGTGCCTACCGGGTTTGAGACTCCTTTTGATGAGGGCGCGTCGATCCTGATCGTAAAGTCTGGTTCAGGCTCCTACGAGGAGATGAGGGAGTCCATGGAAGAGGTTCAAGGCATGCTCGAAGACGATGCCGCCAAGGGGACGCCCTACTTCATGAAGCAACTGTCGGCTGATCATCCGGCTCGAGTGTTCGCAAGCCAAGTCGGTGGAGCGGAAATCTCGGACTCGGAATCTGACCGATGAGGGAATGGGCCCATCTAGAAGGTATTGATCTTGACTCGGTGAACTCCGACCTCGTTGCTGGGGAGCCGACGGCCGACGTGGCTATCTATTACCCATCCAACCTTGACGAAGCGCATGCGGAGAGGGTCAATGTTGACCTGCTCATGTTGGGATTCTCCAAATCCAAGGAGGCGTTTGCTGAAGCTGGTGTCCAGTTGAGGCTGGTCGGGTTCAACAGCGGGTGGCTTGAGCCGCGGCTGTTCTCTGTTGACTCCACGCTCCCGGGAAGTGAGAAGCCCTCGAGCCGGTATACCAACATGTACGTTGGCGCAGAGCGCCAGCCGGCGATGATTTCCTCTCAGGCCGAGGAGGCATTCAGTGCCATGGTCAAAGATGATGCCCTTGCCGATAGAACGATCCATTTGGTCGTGCTTCAAACTGTATTCATGAGCTTCTATGAGCAGCTTGATCACCGAACCTGGCAATTGAAAACGATCTTCACGGGGGGCCTTTCGTTCCCTGGGTACATGTACGGCAAGACCATGCCCCGCTATCTTCGTGGCGTGATTTCGATCACTGATCTGAACAAGGATGAGAACTCGTGGAAGACTGTTGCCCACGAGCTTGGACACAAGTTACTTAACGTGAGCCATG
>CAXMSI010000079.1:0-7919 GCA_964196085.1 uncultured Acidimicrobiia bacterium
ACACGGCTCTGCGGGAAGTTGTAGGTTCGGATCTTCTCGGATCTCCCGCCAGAACCCACTTGGGAAAGTCGGGCAGCGGCCATCTTCTCGTGCTCTGCAGCAACGATGTCGGCGTACAGACGGGCACGCAGGATTCGGAAAGCCTTTTCCTTATTTTGAAGCTGGGACTTCTCGTCTTGACACGAAACCACTGTGCCAGTTGGTTCGTGTGTGAGTCGAACCGCAGAGTCGGTGGTGTTGACAGACTGTCCACCAGGCCCACTGGCTCGATACACGTCGACGCGAACATCATTGGGGTCCAACTCGAACTCAATCTCGTCTGCTTCAGGGAGGACAGCCACAGTGGCGGTAGATGTGTGGACCCGGCCCTGCGATTCAGTCTTTGGTACGCGCTGAACGCGATGCACGCCAGCCTCGTACTTCAGTTTTGAGAACGCTCCAGCGCCCTTCACCGAAACTGTGACAGACCGGTAGCCACCTGCTTCTGAATTCGTGCCTTCGACGACGCTGGTCTTGAAGCCCAGCGATTCTGCATAGCTGTCGTACATTTTGAGCATATCGCTCGCCCACAGGGCTGCTTCGTCGCCGCCAACGCCGGCCCGGATCTCTAAAAGAACGTCCCTATCGTCGTTGGGGTCTTTAGGTGCGAGAGCCAGCCACAGGCCAGCTTCCATCTTCTCCGCCTCAGCGATCTTGTTGGATGCCATCTCGGCGAACTCGGCCTTCATTTCCTCGTCATCTTCGAGCTGGGAAAGCTCTGCGGCTTCAATAGCGTCTTGCTCGACGGCTTGATACGCTTGAAAGGTGGCAACGATTGTCTTGAGATCAGAGTGACGCTTTGCGAGCTTGGTGTACTCACTCACATTGGCGAGAAGCACTGGGTCAGCGAGTTGCATCTCGACTTCACCAAACGTGACCACCACCTCTTCGAGGCGTTCCCTTAGTTTGTCATCCATGGGTTACCTCGGCCTCAAGCGAACTCTGAGGGACTCCCCCGCGTCCGACAGCCTCGGCTCGAGCATCCTCGTCAAGGGCTGCCAGTAATGACGCTACAGCGACCTCAACCAGATCGTCTTCTGGCTCGCCAGTTGTGAGCACCTGCAACCACAGCCCTGGCCGTGCAAGTATTCGAGCGAGGAGTCCGTCTGAACGATTCCCAGAGAACCGAAGAATTTCGTAGGCGACGCCGCCAATCACAGGGATCAATAGGAGGCGACTGACGACAACCAGCAAGAAGCCAATATCGCCGATCGCTGCGAAAACCACCGAAGAGATGAGTAGTACCAGCAACAAAAAGCTGGTCCCACATCGTGGGTGGGCCGGGGAGTATTTTTGGATCTCCTCGACCGAAAGAGGGTCACCAGCTTCGTAGGCGTGGATCGTCTTGTGTTCAGCGCCGTGATATTGGAAGACGCGTTTCACATCACTCATACGGCCAATCAACCATAGGTAGCCGACAAACAGACCGAGGCGGATCACAACTTCAGTGACACCGAAGGCAATGTCATTGCCGCCGGCCGCGAGCTTGGCGACGAACGATGGAGCCACAATGAATAGGCCGACGGTCATGAGCAGCGCCGCTGCGACAGAGAAGAACATGGCTGTCCCGCCAAGTTCTTCTTCTTCTTCTGGGGTCTGCACGTTTGCTGACCAAGTGAGAGCCCGCATACCGAGGGTCATTGATTCTCCAAGCACCAGCACGCCTCGCACAAATGGCACCTTGGCCAACACCGAGCGAGACGACAGTCGAGGCAACTCGTGAGTCTCGGCGACGATGCCACCCTCAGGGGTTCGTGCGGCTACAGCCCAGCCGGTAGTGGAGCGCATCATGACGCCTTCAATAACAGCCTGTCCGCCGACACTCACTGTTTCAGGTTTGCTCATGTGTTTCTCCATAAAGAAAACCACCGCCTGGGCGGTGGTTTTCAGTGACTCGAAAGGGGCTAGGCCTCGTCGGTTGTCTCAGCAGCCTCTTCAGTGACATCTGCGTCAGCAGGCTCCTCTGCGACAACTTCTTCAGCAGGCTCTTCTGCGACAACTTCGTCGGCAGCCTCGGCTTTCGCCTTTGCTGAAGACTTCAGCTCAGTGCCTTCGTAGCGACGACGGAAGCGCTCAACACGTCCACCGGTGTCAACCAGCTTCTGGCGACCCGTAAAGAACGGGTGGCACTCGTTGCATAGCTCGATGTGCATATCGCCACCCGTTGACTGGGTCTTGAAAACGCTACCGCAGGAGCACGTGACTTCGGCTTCTGCGTATTTTGGATGAATATCAGCCCGCATGTGTGGACTCCTTACGTGTTCTTTGCGATCTCTGCCAAGAACTGTCCGTTGGAAGCAGTGCTCTTCAGCCTGTCCATCAGCAGTTCCAGTGCAGGGCCTGACTCTAGTGCGAGTAAAACCCTGCGGAGTTTCCATGTTGCCGCCAGCTCTTCACGGGTCAAGAGCAGCTCTTCACGTCGAGTGCCTGAGGCCTCAACATCAATAGCTGGGTAGATCCGCTTATCAGCCAAACGACGGTCCAGTTTGAGCTCCATGTTACCGGTGCCCTTGAATTCCTCGTAAATGACTTCGTCCATCTTGGAACCCGTCTCAACCAACGCGGTGGCAAGGATTGTAAGGCTTCCGCCCTCCTCAATATTCCGCGCTGCACCAAAGAATCGCTTCGGCGGATACAGAGCCTGCGAATCAACACCACCCGACAGGATTCGACCTGACGCTGGAGCCGACAAGTTGTAGGCACGAGCAAGGCGAGTAATCGAGTCAAGGAGGACAACAACGTCTTGCCCCTGCTCGACGAGTCGCTTGGCACGCTCAATGGCGAGTTCGGCAACCTGCGTGTGCTCTTCAGCTGGGCGGTCGAAGGTGGAGTAGATGACTTCACCAGAGACCGTACGCTGCATGTCAGTTACTTCTTCAGGTCGCTCATCAACCAGCACCACCATGAGGTGGCATTCTGGGTTGTTGATCTGGACCGACTTGGCAACCTCTTGCAAGACCGTTGTCTTACCGGCTTTTGGAGGTGAGACAATCAAGCCACGCTGACCCTTGCCCACGGGGCTAACAAGGTCGACGATACGAGGCAGCACGCGGTTGCGGTTGCTCTCGTCTTCGAGGCGGAGTCGGACATCTGGAAATAGCGGCGTGAGCTTGTCGAAGCGTGGACGATTGCGAGCTTCGTCGATGGACATACCGCTGACGGTATCTACCCGCAGCATGGCTGAGAACTTCTCGTTTGAACGAGCAGGGCGCACAGGACCGTTAATGGTGTCTCCACGACGGAGCCCATTGTTCCTCACAAGGTTGAGCGGTACAAAAATGTCTTCGTCGCCAGCGAGGTAGCCAGTCATTCGGAGATAACCGTAGCCCTCCGAGACGATGTCCAGCATGCCGGATTTGAACTCGAGATCACTGTCTGGGATGTCTTCCCATCGGGTGTTGTCATGCTCGGTACTACCGCCACCTGGACCACGGTTGCCACGGTCGGCTCCGCCTCGGGCTCCACCACCACCGCCGCCGCCACTGCGGTTGCGATTACGGTTTCGTCCTTGGCCTTGGCCTTGGCCTCGACCCTGGCCTTGACCCTGGTTGCGGTTGTTGTTCTGGTTCTGACGATTGCGGTTCTGGTTTTGCCCTTGGTTTCGGGACTTGTCGCCACCAGATTTCGCGGCGGCGTCAGCCTCCGCCTTGGGTGCCGAAGTTGGCATGTCGGCTTCAGCAATAGTCTCGTTGGGGGCGGCCTTAAAGTCGCCGGATTCGAGAATTGCCGAGATCAGCTTGCTCTTCTGCAAGCCGCTGTGCTGCACCTTGAGGGTGTCAGCAATTGTGCGGAGGTCCGCCACAGCCTTGCGCTGTAGGTCTGCTCTGCTTGTCACAGGGGTTCCTTTCGGGATATCACGGCACGAACAAACGGAGCGTGATGGAAGGTGCTTCGACCGGTGACCTTGCCTGAGACAACAAAGTGTCTACCTATGAGGGGGTCTGCCGCCGAGGCAGTCACAGTAGTGTACAACACTTCGTCACGAAACACCAAGATACCTGCCGCATTGCTGCCACGACAGCAAACAACGACTCTTGTCGCTACTTGCTTGAGAAGGTTCGAACTTTCTCAATGACCTCGTCCAACGAGTCGTTGACCACCGCAAAATGCTCGACTCGCTCGAACAGGTCCGCCATGTCTTCTGGAAGCTCGGGCACCACGCCGGTGGCGGCTGCGACAGCTTCAGGAAACTTAGCGGGGTGCGCTGTTGCCACCGAGACCAGCGGCACCGTTGCCTTACGATGCTGAGTCCTGCCTGCGGTCAGGCCAACTGCGGTGTGTGGATCAACCACCATCCCAAAGGTGGAATTGATGTCTGAAATAGCAGCCGAGATACCAGGGTCAGACAGCCAAGCTGCAGAGAACAGCGTTTGAAATCTATACATCACCTCAGCGTCAATTCTGAGTTGCCCAGTCTCTGCGTACTCTTCCATGAGTTCTCGCAGGGTCCCAGGGTCCTGATCCACCATGTCGTACAGCAGGCGCTCAAGATTCGACGGCACCTGAATGTCCATGGCAGGAGTGATCGTCTGGGCAACAACTCCTGTCTGGAGTCGGCCAGACGTGATGAACTTCGCCAATCGGTTGTTGGCGTTTGTGCCCACCACAATGTGCGCAATAGGAACGCCCATCGCCTTGGCTACGTACGCAGCGAAAGCATTGCCGAAGTTCCCCGAAGGGATAGCGACCGCTATGCCCACATCGAAGTTGCCAGTTTTGGTGACTGCCCACGCGTAATAGGCTGCTTGAGCTGCGATTCGCGCCCAATTGATGGAGTTGACTGCTGACAGGGTGAGCTCGTCTCTCAGTTGCTCATCGGCAAACATCTCTTTGACAAGACGTTGACAGTCGTCGAACGACCCACGCACTGCGATGTTCTGGACATTGTCAGCGGCCACTGTTGTCATCTGTCGACGCTGAACCTCGCTCACCCGGCCTTCAGGGTGCAGAATTGTCACCTTGACTCGTGAGTGCCCGGCTAGGGCAGCGATAGCTGCTGAGCCTGTGTCGCCCGATGTGGCACCGATCACCGTGATCGATGTGTCGGTGCGTTCGAGAAGTTCGTGAAGGAGTCGGCCAATGAGTTGGAGGGCATAGTCCTTAAATGAGAGCGTTGGCCCCCAGTAAAGCTGCATCATCCAAGCCTCTTCCCCCAACCGAGTGATTGGGGCAACGTCAGGGTGTCGGAACTGGCTGTAGACATCAGTGCAGTACTCAAGGATCTCGTCAGCGGTGAAGGTGGGTTCAGCGAAAGGAGCGATAATGCGGGCGGCGACTTCGGGATAGCTAAGACCAGTCCAGCTTTCGTCCATTTCGACTCGAGGCCAAGTCTTGGGGATATAGAGGCCGCCATCAGTAGCCAACCCTGCGAGTAATACGTCACCGAACTCAAGCTCAGGTGCCTGGCCCCTTGTGGACATGTACAGCATTAGTCCCTCAGCACTCGGAGGGTTGCAGCAACTTCGCGGATAGAGCCGAGTTCGCGGAGGGCATGTGCAGCCTGCTCGTGCCTACCTTCAGCAGCCGAATGAGTGGTGATGAGCAGAGTCGCTTCATCCCCGGTGCCTTCCTGCCAAACCGACGCAATGGAGACACCGACGTCGGCAAACACGCCGGCAATGCCAGCCAGCACGCCTGGTTCGTCGTCGACCATAAAGCGGTAGTACCGGGATGTGTGATTGTCGGAGAAGTCGAGCACTTGGCCTGGCTGGAATTTGACTGGTGGAGCGGCGTGAACGCCGGCTAGCAGCGCCCTGGACGCCTCAATGACGTCGCCAAGGACAGCGGTGGCTGTAGGCGTCCCGCCAGCGCCAGGGCCGCTGAACAGAAGCTCTCCGGTGGACGGACCTTCTAGGAACACAGCGTTGGTAGCACCACGGATTGCGGCAAGCGGATGATCGAGCGGGACCAGTGTGGGGTGGACTCGGACAGCCACTCCTTCAGGTTCTGCTTCGGCAATCGCAAGCAGTTTCACGGTGTAGCCAAGCTCTTTTGCCCGGGCCAGATCGACGGCCTGCAACTGGTCGATCCCCTCGTGATAGACAGTGGCTCCATCGACCCAGACGCCAAAGGCCAAACTCGCAAGAATTGCCGCTTTTGCAGCAGCATCCCCGCCACCAACATCTGCAGTCGGATCAGCTTCGGCGTACCCCAAAGCTTGGGCTTCAGCGAGGACGTCGGCATAAGAAGTGCCCTGTTCGTCCATCTTGGTGAGAATGAAATTGGTGGTGCCATTCACAATGCCCATGACGCGAGTGATGGTCTCGCCAGCAAGCGATTGCGACAACGGACGAATGATGGGGATACCGCCGCCAACAGCGGCCTCAAAGAACAGCGATACACCATTTCTTTCGGCCAGTTGGATCAACTCGAATCCGTGAGCTGCCACCAAGGCCTTGTTGGCAGTCACGACAGGCTTACCCGCAGCAAGCGCTGCGGCCACGACCTCGTGGGCAAGTTCGGTACCGCCAATGAGCTCAACGACAAGCTGAACCCGATCGTCAAGAACTACTTCCATGGCGTTGGTCGTCAGCAAATGTTTTGGAAGGGCAAAGGGCCGGACCTTTTCAAGGTCTCGTACGGCGAGGCGCACCAACTCAAGTTCGATGCCTGACTTGGCAGCGATAACGGCGGCGTCTTCTACGAGACGAGCGGCTAAGGCTCCGCCGACGTTGCCGGCTCCAACAATTCCAATCCCTACCTTCATGAGGTGCAAGTCTATAGGCGAACCACACCACCAAGTTCGCAATTGATTTGCACCTCACCTCTGGCGCCCTATCGTTGCCTCCATGGCTGGGCCACTCCCCCTCTCGCTGCTCCCTGACACCGCTGAGGTGTCCACTTCTGGTGCTTTGAGTGTGGGTGGAATTCCACTGACTGATCTGGCTGCCGAATATGGAACGCCGCTATTCGTATATGACGAACAGCACCTCGAGAATCGGTGCCGAGAAGCAGTCGATGCCTGGGGTGATGGGGTGGCCTTTGCTTCAAAGGCGTTCCTCTGTATCGCCATGGCCAAGCTCGCCCACGAGGCTGGAATGATGATCCATGTGGCTACCGGCGGAGAGTTGTTTGTCGCTCAACAGGCCGGTGTACCTGCCGATCGAATAATCCTGCACGGCAACAACAAGACCGTCGCTGAGCTGCGATCAGCGATCGAAGCGGGCGTTGCTGCCATCGTTGTTGACTCCTTAGACGAGATGGACCGAATCGACGCGTTGCATGCTTCGGAGCCAGGGCCGGCAACGGTGATGATTCGGATCACCCCCGGAGTGAAAGCCAAAACACACAAGTTTGTGCAAACCGGGCAGGACGATTCCAAGTTTGGGTTCACGGTGTCGTCGGGCGCAGCCGTCCAAGCCATTGAGCGGGCTATCGCGTCGCCTTCAATGGATCTTGTTGGTGTTCACGCTCACATAGGCAGCCAAGTATTCGAGAAGGATTCCTTCCGAAGGGCAGCTGTCGTCATGGCTCAGTTCGTTGCACCGTTCGGCCTCAGGGAATTTTCAGTCGGGGGCGGCCTTGGCGTTCCGTATGTCGAAGGTGAGTCTGCACCGACTATCACCGAATGGGCCGAAGCCGTGCTTTCGGGAGCTGGAATCACCCTCTACACGGTGGGAACCATCAAGAACCTTCCCAATATCCGCGAGTATGTGGCAGTTGACGGAGGCTTCGGAGACAACCCTCGACCAATCCTCTACGGGTCAGGCTACGAAGGGTTTCTCCCCCGAAACGTGACCGTAGAGCGTCCGCGCCCCGCAACAGTTGTCGGGATGCATTGTGAGTCGAGTGATCAACTCATTCCCGATGGTTGGCTGCCGTCAGACCTAAAGATCGGCGACGTGTTGGCAACCCCGGTAACTGGTGCCTACGGCCACAGC
>CAXMSI010000080.1:0-7795 GCA_964196085.1 uncultured Acidimicrobiia bacterium
TGACTGTGATGGTATCGATGGAGGCCTCGGTCCCCCCGATGTTGGTAAAGATCACTTCCTGCGTCGAGGAGAGTCCTGTCGTCACCACGCCAAAGGAGATGTCCGTCGTCGAAGAAGAGAACTCGCCGGGCGCAGGAGGAGACGGCTCAGGAGCGGGCGCAGGAGCAGGCGCTCGACGCTCCCCAGTCGCGATTGTCGACGACATCAAGGTATGGGCATCGGTGGCCGGATCGATGTCGGGGTTGCCAATGACGTGCCCCAGTTCGTGGGCGAGCACCGTGAGAAGGTCCATCGACCCGTCGGCAGCTCCCCCGGCTACCGCGACGAGATGGGTACTCAAGTCTGAGAACTCGCTTGAATCGGTTGGAGTGGTATCGACGAACCAACCGTGGCCTGCAGCGGTTGGGTCAATGGTGATCATCATGCCGCTCGCTTCGGCCAGCGCGTCTCCCGCAAGGTCTGCGACTTGGAAGGTCACGCCAGATGTGTCCTCCGACCAATAGGCCTTGGCAGCAGATACAAGTGACTCAACGTCCGAAAGCGAGACTGCGTCTGCGACTGGCGACACGGCCGTCGTAGTGGATGTGATGTTGTCTGCATCAGTAGGGGAAGGGGCGATAGCTGCTGGGGCGATCAGCGGCACCATCGTGAAGATCGCGACCGTCGTGAGGAGGGGCTTAAGGCGAGCTAGACCGATCACAGGAAACTGCCTCCGGGGACAGCCGGCGTCAGGCAGGAATCGGCGGTTTTTCCGATCCCGATTGTGATCGTCACCGCCTTGTTTTCCAGGTCGTACAAGAACTCCACCGACTGATATAAGCACACCCGGCGCATCACGACCACGCAAAGTGAGGATATATTGCCAAGATAATAGAAATATATTCCGAAAATATTGTACGGTATTTTCGTTCCATATTTCTTAGTTCCACACTACGGGAACCATTTCGCGACCTTCACCAGGTTAGTAGAGCAGCGAATGAGCCAGCACGCTTCTGAACCTACCGAAGCGGCCAAGGTTCTCCTTTCCCCGGACCAGAGCAACCGCTTCATGGGGGCCACGATGTTGCCATCGGTCAGCAGCAACCCTCGACTATAAAGTAAGAGTTCTTACTCGAGGGTTTCAAGGAATGTCCACTCTCCCATTCGCGGCTGTCCGCCGGTTCTACGTGTCCTCGGTACGGGTGCGCGCAATCTCGCCTCAATCGGCTGATACCTCAAGAAATGGCGTTGCATAGGTTCGCGAACCGTCCTGTTTACGCCGCACCGAAAACCCCGTAGACGCGAAGGCCGGTTGCTCGGGCTACATTCAACCCATGGCAAGCGCGGATATACGGCACGGATGGCGTGAGACAGTTCGATCTCTTTGGTTCGTGCCGTCGCTATCCATTCTTGTGGCATTAGTGACGGTCGGGGCGTTTTCACAAATCACTATCGCTATTGACAGTCCCCTACGACCATTCCTCTTCAGCGGTGACGCTAACGCAGCTCGTCAAGTTCTTACGGTCGTCTCGGGCTCGATGATCACGGTGACCAGCCTCGTCTTCGTGCTCACCGTGGTAGCCCTACAGATTGCTTCGGCCCAGTTCTCTCCACGACTTCTCCGGTCTTTCCTCCAGGACCCTGGCACTCGCCTCGTCCTCAGTGTTTTCGTTTCAACCTTCGCCTACAGCCTTGGAGGCCTGTTTGCCGTAGGACGCGCCAACGAGAACGGGATTCTTTTCGTACCGAGGCTGGCCGTCACGGGTTCTCTATTCCTTGCAATTGCCAGCGTCGGCATGCTTGTCTATTACATCCAACATGTGACAAATGCCATCAGAATCGACACGGTGATGCTCAACGTCCGCCAATCGACGCTCTCCGCCCTGGCAGTGCACTACCCCGATACGCTCATGCACGACAAGCCCCTCGTAACGCCTCCCCTCCCTCCTTCGGGAGCACTGGTTATCCCTGCCCGCATATCTGGGTACCTCCAAGAAGTCCACATCAAAGCGCTGAGCAATCTCGCAACCCAACAAGGTGTCACCATTCGCGTGAGACCCCAAGTGGGGCATCACCTCGTCGAAGGCAGTGCGCTGGGGTGGGCGTGGCCGACCGACAGTCACAGCCTCGACGAACACGCACTCGTGACCGGCGTCCAGAAGGCTGTCGCCATGACCGTCGAGCGAAAAGTCGACGAAGACGTAGCATTCGGTATCAGGCAACTGATCGACATTGCAATGCGGGGCGTGGCGCCTTCGGTGAACGATCCCTACACCGCGGTGCAAGCAGTCCAGCATCTCACCGTCATCCTCGTCGCGATGGCGAAGTTGGACACCACTGACATTGTCATCCACGAAGGCGCCGAGCTGAGGGCCTACGTGCCTACGGCTGACTTTACGCTCGCGCTCAGCACCGTTGTAGACAGCGTGCGCAGGACCGCTGCGAGTAGGCCTCGAGTAATCGTGGCGCTGCTTCGACTTCTTGAAACTATCGCAGCCTGCGGCACATCACCACAAAGAAGAGCTGTCGTTGGAGGCCATGTGGGAGCAATTGTGGAAGACGCTCAGCGAGCGATCGCCCAAACTGTTGACCTCGAACCGGTCCTCGCCATGGCCAAAGACGTTCGCTACGCGGCTGAACACGGCCAAGTCCCAGGTGTTGAACCAGCCTCGATGGACTAGCCGGAGGTCACTGAGGCAGCTGACCGTCAACCCTCACACAACGCGTTGCGAGCACCCGCAAGGCCCTAAAGGCGGGGGCGACCCAACCTGTCACGTTCCTCATCCATGCGGGCCAACTCTCTCTTTCCAGAAAAGACGATCATTGGGTCAACATTGAAGTCAAGATCCGGGTCTCGATCCGCGTAGTCAACAGCGTTCAGGATGACCTTCATCGCGTTCAGCCTCGCTTTGGATTTCGAGTTGGACCGAACAACAGTCCAAGGTGCCGCGCTCGAACTTGTCTGTTCCAACATACGATGCTTCATCTCTGTGAAGTCATCCCAGTACTCCTGAGCCTGCAGATCGATTTCGCTCAGCTTCCACTGGCGAAGTGGATCATTCTTTCGGCGCTGAAACCTTTTGGCTTGGGTGGTTTTGTCAACTGAGAAGTAGAGCTTTACCAAGATCGTGCCCTGACGGACAAGGTCCTTTTCGAATCCGGTCACACCCCTCATGAAGTTTCTGTACTGACGCTTCGTGCAGAACCCGAACACGGGCTCCACGAGAGCTCGGTTGTACCAAGAGCGGTCGAAGAGAACCATGTCACCACCAGCTGGAAACCGTTCAACGTAACGCTGGAAGTACCACTGCGTACCCTGCGTATCCGTCGGTTTGCCCAAGGCAACGACCTGATACCTCTTCTCATTCATGAAACGAGTGATTCTGCGGATAGTGCCACCTTTGCCAGATGCATCCCGCCCCTCAAAGAGCACGATCATCGGCGTTTGCTCCAACTCAAGGTGGCGCTGAAGTTTTAGTAATTCGACTTGGTACGGCTTGAGGGACTTCTCTTTCGCAGCGCTTCCGGCAAGCTTGCCCAGCTCCCCCTCGAGCTCTACGACACGCTCCTTCAACTCCGCGTCCGAACTGGTATCAACGTTTTCGCCAGATCTGCGGGCATCACTCATAACACACTCCCAAAAAGCTCCCAGCAATTGTACACTTCGCCCCTAATAAATGGGGTGCCAACTCAGCAGAATGTCAGCCCCAACCGTCTCATCTGGGCGTGCGCTTACTCTCAGATACAAGTCCCAGCACTCCAAGAACGCCACGGATCACCACTACTCATTGGCAACCCCGCTCGCCTAGCGTTTGAGAGGTGGGGCTCTGAGGTTACAAAAATGCTCACCGACCCAATCTTCGAACAACTCACGGGTATGGCCGGGTACCGACTCATGAGGGACGCGCTCTAACCTTCTGAGTCGGTACGTCGATGGTGCGAAGCTCATTGCACATCGCTAAGGTCGACAGATGCCGATCTACATGGACGTTCACGAAGGACTCAACGGAGCTACACAAGCCGACGTTGATGCCGCTCACCAGGTTGAAGCGGAGACGCAGGCTGAGTTCGGGGTCAACATCTTGAGTTACTGGTTTTCTGAAAGCGAGGGGAAGGCGTTCTGCATGGGTTCGGCCCCCAGTGAAGAAGCTCTCATTGAAAGCCACCAAGGCAGCCATGGACTCCTACCTTCGAATATTATTGAAATCGATCCGCCTGCACTCGCTCAATTCCTCGGTGACACATCCTCTGATTCTCACGAACGCGCCATGGTTAACGGAACGCTAGACAGCGGACTCCGAGTCATTATGTTCACCGATATTCAGGGATCGACCGATGTAAGCATGAAGTACGGCGATCTCGCTGCTGTCGACCTGGTGAACCGCCACGATGCTGTTGTCCGCGAAGCGCTCAAGACCTTCTCAGGCAGAGAGATCAAGCACACTGGTGACGGAATCCTTGCGATATTCGTGTCCGTCACCAAAGCTGTCGAAGCAACCCTCGCCATCCAAGAGGCATGTGCCCAAGCCGTCTCAACACCGAATCTGGCTATCAAGATCGGCTTAAGCGCTGGCGAACCTGTGTCGCAAAACAAAGATCTCTACGGGGCAGCGGTTAACTTGGCGGCCAGAATCTGTGACCACGCATCTGGTGACCAGACCCTTGTATCGGGAACTGTGAGAAACTTGTCGATCGGGAAAAAGCACACATTCATCGAGCAAGGCAGCATCGAACTGAAGGGCTTCCCCGACCCCGTTCCGCTCTTCGAGATCGCACCCGAAGACGCTGCCTAGGAGCGTTCTTCTCCGCCCTTCCAGGGGAAGGGCCAGGACAAACGGCATCAGGCTTCCATTGGGATCTCACCACCCTTCGTAGTAAAATAGCCTTGTCATGGAACGACTCGATGGGTTGATTTCTAGGGTGATCCGGGCTTCTGTCGGAAGCTTGTTAGGTGGCGGTGCCACCCTTGTTGCTGGCAGATGGACCGCAGACCGCCTCGACTTTGATGACCCAGCCAGCGCTTTCAAAGATCTTCAAGGATTGTTCGGGACCGCCTTGGTAGCAGCCATCGGGTTCGCCTTGACTGCTGGGGTCTGGTTGGCACTAGGACGAGGCACCAAGTCACTCACAGCGGCCATTCTCACACCTGTGATTGCGTTGGGGCTTGTGTTGATTGCTGTGATGGTTGGCCCCGGTGAATTGAGAACCGGAGCCTTGTTGACTGTCTACTTGGCGGCGGGCGCCGCGAGTGCGTTGGCGACATCAATATGGGTGAGCAGACGCTCCGCCCTCATGTAATCGATGACTTGGCGATTAGGGGCGCGTATCTAGTGCGACCGTTATCTTGAAAATTTCTTTGTTGCCAGTTGTTCCCCTTCACTCATGGAGGAACCCCACCTCGTTCGCTAGCATCGGCGCTTCCTCCGGTACAGCAGGGAGTTAAGTGGAGTGATCCCTATTTCGGTTTGAACTCGCACACCTCGGCTGGACTCTGGTAAGATGCTCGCCAACAGGCCGCACCGGGTGGAGGCCAGCGTTAGATCGCTTCCCCGGCGCAATACCACGGCTCATGTTTCTCACGGTTTGGATTGCCTCTTCGACCGAACCCAACGCGTTAGGCAGCGGTGCCGCGTGGCTGGGAGAGAGATCAGGCAAGTATCAAAACCAAATCTTGGAGAGACAACCATGTCTACCACCTTTAAGCAGCTCGGGCTGCCCGACGGAATTATTCACTCACTCAACAAACGTGGCATTACCGAACCGTTCCCGGTTCAGGCCGCAGCAATCCCAGATGCACTCGCAGGCAAAGACGTCTGTGGCAAGGCCCCTACCGGTTCCGGAAAGACCTTCGCATTCGGACTTCCTACCTTGGTCAATTGTGACGTTCCTACAAAGAACCGTCCAAGCGCCCTCATCCTGGCTCCTACCCGGGAACTTGCTGAGCAAATCAAGGAAGAACTCGCTCCCATTGCCCGCTCTGAGCGCCGCACAGTGTTCGCCATTTATGGCGGCGTTGGCTACGGCCCGCAAAAGAACGCTCTTCGCAACGGAGTAGACGTGCTGGTTGCAACGCCAGGCCGTCTTGAAGACCTCATGGAACAAGGCGCCGTGCGCCTCAGCGAATGCAACATTGTTGTGGTCGATGAGGCTGACCGCATGGCGGACATGGGATTCCTTCCCGCCGTTCGTCGCATCTTGAACAAAACAGCCAAGAAGCGTCAGACCATGTTGTTCTCAGCAACCCTCGACGGCGACGTTGGCGTACTCATCCGTGAGTACCAAACCAACCCTGTTCGTCATGAAGCTGCGGCTGTCGAGTCCGATGCAATGGAAGCTCGCCACCACTTTTGGCTAGTTGATCATCACGACCGCACCGAGCACGTGGCAGACATCATTGAGGCAACCGGCCGGGCAATTGTATTCACCCGTACCCGCCGTGGTGCTGACCGATTGGTCAAGCAGCTCGGCAAGGTTGGATCTCAGGCTGTTGCCATGCATGGTGGCCTTTCCCAGAACCAGCGAAAGCGTGCACTGCGCGAGTTCGAAGGCGGCCGTGCCAAGGCGCTCATCGCCACTGACGTTGCTGCACGTGGTATCCACGTCGACAACGTTGCCGCCGTTGTTCACTTTGATCCACCCGCAGACCATAAAGACTACCTCCACCGTTCGGGCCGTACGGCTCGTGCTGGACTCGACGGTGACGTGATTTCTCTCGTAACCCATGAGCAGAAGCGAACCGTTCGGCGTATGCAGAAGGACGTCAACCTCAACGCTCCATACGTTGAAGCCGATCTTTCGGATCTCGAGAACTCGGGGTACATGATTGGGGACAAAGCCCCTGATCGTCGTCCCGACTTCAAGGGAAGTGTCAAGCGCACTCAGGCCAATCGGGAAGACTCACCGGTCAAGCCACAGCGCGACCGTGACTTCGACCGCAACGACCGGCCAGCCAAGGCGAATCAGAAACGCCATCCAAAGAAGCCACAAACCAAGTCCGACCGCAACGGCGCTACCAGCGTCTACGTGGCGAACCTCCCTTGGGATGCCACAAGCACCGACCTGGCTGAAATGTTCTCGAAGCATGGAGAGGTCTTCCAAACCACAATCATCATGGACCGCAAGACCAAACGGCCCAAAGGCTTCGCTTTCGTCGACATGCCTGAGCATGATGCCAATAAGGCAGTCCAGCAACTCGCAGGTGTCGAGCTCGGTGGTCGAGAGCTCACCGTTCGGCTCAAAAGCCAACGCCCATAACAACGATACGTGTGCCCTAGGCGATGGCCTAGGGCACACTTGTCAGTATTCGTCCCACTTCGTCGCTACGGAGTTACGGTGACATCAGCGAACATGCCATGCACGAGGTGCGGTGGGCCGCCAGCTACATCTGGAGGACCTCCTGCAGAGGCTACGACAGCAGCCCCTAACACGGCTTCAAGGTAATCTACGCGTTCGTCAAGCCCTACAACGAAGCTTTGACGATCCGAACAGCCGGTTCCCCGCTTATCAAAAGCAACCATTCTGGCGAACGACCCAAACAGATTCAACGTGCGCCGTATCTGTGCGGACTCCCATGCCATCTCAACGTTCTGAGCAGCGGGAGGGATAGTTATCACATTCACATCGCCTTCACCCCATTGATAATACGCAATGCGTCCACTCGGGCGTCCGCGAACTGCAGCTCGCGTACCTGCTGGTTCGAACTCATCTGATCCGCCTGCCCACGATCCGCTGGAGAACCCGATACACCATTCCGCTGCACCAAACTAAAGCAGTTGGACCAGCGACAAACACTGCACCGTACCCCGCAAACGCCCCA
>CAXMSI010000081.1:0-7712 GCA_964196085.1 uncultured Acidimicrobiia bacterium
GCTCTGAGATGTATGGCGGCAGGGGCACGGCACCTGCTTGCGCGATCCAAGACTCCACGTCTATTCCCCCTGGGGGCCTGAGCAGCGCCTGGACTCGGCCCTGCTCCGGGTCGCTGACGAGTTCGATTTCGCCACCATCAACCATCAGCACGATTCCTGGGCGCAAGCGTCGAGCAGGGCGGAGCAAAGCATCCCACGTGCCCTCTTGCCTTGGACCCAACAGGAGAACCTCGACCTTACCCCCCGAGTCCTTACGTGTCGTCGCCAAACGGGCAGCTCGCACTTTGGTGGAGTTGACCACCACTAAGTCTCCTGGCTCAAGCAACATTGGCAGCTCTGCGTAGACATGATCGGTCATGTCTCGAGTGTCTAAAAGACGAGCTTCCGCGCGATCTTCGAGCGGGGTTTGGGCGATCGCCGATTTGGGTAAGTCGTAGCTGAATTGGTGGAGCATCAGCTCCGGAGAGACATCCATTGGAGGTAGGTTAGAGCAGAGAGCCTTGTGGAGCCTCGGGCGGAGTCAAACCGAGGTGCAGATATGCAGCATGAGTTGCAACCCGACCTCTTGGGGTTCGTTGGATCAGTCCTTGCTGCAAAAGGAACGGCTCGTAGGCGTCCTCAACAGTCTCAGGCTCCTCACTGACAGCAATTGCCAGAGTGGAGAGTCCAACAGGTCCTCCCGAGAACCGCTCGATAATGGTCCGAAGAATCGACTGATCGAGCCGGTCCAGGCCAATGGTGTCGACTTGGAACACCTCAAGCGCCTTGTCAGAGGTCGGCCCATCCACAACACCTTCGGCCCTAGCCACGGCGTAATCACGTACCCGTGCCAGAAGCCGGTTGGCAATACGCGGGGTCCCCCTACTCCTACCAGCAATAGTCCCGGCACCCGCAGCAGTCACCTTGACTTCAAGAATCGCTCCCGAACGTTCAACAATCGCTGCGAGGTCTTGTGGTTCGTAGAACTCGAGTCGGTCAACAATGCCGAAGCGATCGCGCAGTGGGGCAGAGATCATGCCCATCCGAGTGGTGGCTCCAACTAGCGTGAAACGAGGCAGCGCCAACCGAATGGTTTGTGCTGACGGCCCTTTTCCCAGCACGATGTCAAGTTGGAAATCCTCCATCGCGGTGTAGAGCACCTCTTCTACCGCCCGGGGCAGCCGGTGGATCTCATCAATAAAGAACACATCCCCATCGTCAAGGTTCGAGAGTATCGAAGCTAGGTCGCCCGGACGGTCAAGTGCCGGGCCCGAAGTGACGTGGAACCGCGACCCAAGTTCTGCGGCAACTATGCCGGCCAGCGTTGTCTTACCAAGCCCCGGGGGGCCAGACAGCAACACGTGGTCAAGCGGCCGGTCAAGGGACCTACTGGCTTCCAAGCTGATTGACAGACGTTCCTTGAGTGGCAATTGGCCGACAAACTCGGCGAGAGTCTGAGGCCGAAGGGTTATCTCAACAACGTCGTCCACCCCCTCAGCTGCTGTAACTAACCGTTCTTCCCTCATCGGAGACGATCCTTCCCAAGAGCTTGAAGAGCTATCCGAAGTTGCTCTTCGACTGGCTCTGATGCAGGAAGCGTACTCAGAACACCGGCAATCTCGACGCCTTGATAGCCGAGCCCCTCTAGGGCTTGCTTCACCGTGGAAAGAGCCGAACTGCTTGGGAGGTCAGCCTCGACTGCCGCAAACTTGGGCTTGAGCTCAAGGATGATCTTTTGCGCCGTCCGCTTGCCGATACCGGGTACCGTTGAGAGCAGCGTTACGTCTTCGGAGGCAATCGCTGTAGCTACTGCGCTAGTCGTGAGAGTCCCCATGATTGCAAGGGCGACCTTTGTACCGACGCCCGAAGCGGAGAGCAACAGCTTGAATGTGTTGAGCTCGAGCTCTGAGAGGAAGCCGAACAGGGCGAGGTTGTCTTCCCTGACGTGAAGGTGGGTGTGCAACACCGCCTCTTCCCCAAGTCCCGGCAGAGACGAAAGCGTGCGAGGCGTCACCGACACAACGTAACCTACTCCTTGGACGTCTAAGACGACTTCGCTCGAGCGAGCGACCACCACACCCCGTAGCCGGCCAATCATGAAACTGCCTCGAATCGAACGTGTTGTGTGTGGCAAAGTGCAACCGCTAACGCGTCAGCTGCGTCGGCGGGCTTAGGAGCCTCGACTAGGTTCAATCGTCTGACAACAGCCCTAGCTAGCTGGTCTTTGTCAGCAGTCCCGTCTCCTGCAACCGAGAACTTGATGGCGCTTGGGGTGTACTCATGTACAGCAACCCCAAAAGCTGCCCCGCATGCCATGGCCACACCTGAAGCTTGTGAGACAGTCATAGCGTTGGTCTTGTTCCCGCGAAAGAAGACCCGCTCTATCGCCATCACTTCGACCTGGTATTGCTCCAGCACACCGGTCAGGTCACGTTGGAGCTCAAACAATCGCCGAGCGGTTGGGACCTTTGGATCAGTACTGATCACTCCAGCGGCAACGGCAACCATCTTGCGGCCTTCAAGTTTCAGGACTCCGTACCCAGTACGCGTGAGGCCCGGATCAATTCCCAATACGAACATGTGTTCTAGTGTAACCCCGCTGGACAACAAGAACAAGGACAGGAAAAACGGCTCAGAACCCAGTCCTCGAACCGATCCTGCGAGCCTATTGCTGAGAAAGGGCTTCCATGACCTCATCAGAGATATCGCCGTTGCTGTATACCTCTTGAACGTCGTCGAGGTCTTCAAGCGCCTCCATCATTCTCAGCAAGCTGTTGGCTTTATCTTGATCCAAGTCAATCGTGTTCTGCGGGAGCATCGTGACTTCGCCTCGTACCAAGGTTTGATCCCCGTCTTCGAGCGCCTTAAACACAGTCTGAAAGTCTTTTGCCTCAGTAACAACCTCAAGTTCGTCACCACCGGCTGGACGAATGTCTTCGGCGCCCGCGTCGAGGGCGGTCATCATGATTTCGTCTTCATCGCCAGTCATCACGATCAAGCCCTTTTGGTCGAACAGGTACGAAACCGAACCCGGCTCTCCCAAGTTGCCTCCGTTTCGCGTGAACGCCACGCGCACATCCGAGCTCGCTCGGTTGCGGTTGTCAGTAAGGATCTGGACTAACACAGCGACACCGCCCGGCCCATATCCTTCGTAGAAGAGTTCGTCATAGACCGCGCCGCCATCAACTTCTCCTGCGCCGCGCTTGATAGCGCGGTCTATGTTGTCGTTGGGCATCGACTGGCCTTTTGCTTTGGCAACAGCCTGCACCAAGGCAGCATTCGAGTCGAGGTCGCTTCCGCCGGAGCGAGCCGCTGCTTCGATTCCCTTGGCAAGCTTGGCGAACAGCTTTCCTCTCAGGGCGTCTTGTCGACCCTTGCGGTGCTTGATGTTCGCCCATTTGGAATGGCCTGACATGGTTAGCTCTCCTCAATCTCAAGCAACATTTTGTGAAGCCTACGGTCGTTCGTCAACTCCGGGTGGAACGACGTTGCCAAGATATTGCCCTGTTTGATCATGACGGGGTGCCCGTCCCACCGCGAAAGGACCTCTACATCCTCCCCAAGTTCTTCTACCCACGGGCCCCGAATAAAGACTCCGTGATGCGGTTCATCGAGCCCCTCAATGTAAATGTCCGTCTCAAACGACTCGTTCTGCCGACCCCAAGCGTTGCGTTCTACCACCACGTCGAGCACACCCAGCTGGTATTGGGTTCCCTCGGTGACGCTCCTCGCAAGGTAGATCATCCCTGCACAGGTGCCCAAAGTTGGCAAACCCGATCGAATCAGGTCGGCCAATGGCTCGAGGAGCCCAAATAGGTGAGAAAGTCGCCCGATGACAAGAGACTCACCACCTGGAATCACAATGGCAGTTAGGTCTTGGAGGTCGGCATCAGTCCGTACTTCTCGGACGTCACAACCGAGTTCCTCGAGTGCGTGCCGATGCTCCCTGAAGTCGCCTTGCAGAGCCAAGACACCGACTAGACGACTTACCAATTACCAGCCTCGCTCCGAGTACTTCTCAGACTCCATGAGTTCGTCAATCCCGATGCCAGTCATGGGAGCTCCAAGATCAGCTGACACTCTGGCTAACACGTCGGGATCCTGATAGAAGGTGGTAGCTTCGACAATGGCCCTTGCTCGAGGCTCTGGATTGTCTGACTTGAAAATTCCCGACCCAACGAAGACGCCATCAACGCCTAGTTGCATCATCAGTGCAGCGTCGGCTGGGGTTGCAATACCACCAGCGGCGAAGTTCACGACGGGCAGTATCCCTGTTTCGGCAACTTCTTTCACGAGCGACAACGAAGCGCCAAGATCTCGAGCGACAGTGGTGAGTTGATCGTCACTCATTCCGGTAATGCTGCGGATTTCATTGGTGAGCGTGCGCATGTGATAGACCGCCGAGGCCACATCTCCGGTGCCTGCCTCGCCCTTGGTACGAATCATTGCCGCACCCTCGCCAATCCGCCGCAGCGCCTCACCCAGATTGCGTGAGCCACACACGAACGGTGTGGTGAACGCCCACTTATCAATGTGGTATTCATTGTCGGCTGGAGTGAGAACTTCTGACTCGTCGATGTAGTCAACGCCCAGCGACTGGAGGACCTGTGCTTCGACGAAGTGCCCGATGCGAGCCTTAGCCATCACAGGTATGGACACAGCTGCTTGGATTTCGATGATCATTTGAGGATCTGACATTCGTGCAACGCCGCCATCCGCGCGAATGTCGGCTGGCACACGTTCAAGAGCCATAACCGCAACCGCCCCGGCATCCTCAGCAATCTTGGCCTGCTTTGCGTTGACAACGTCCATGATGACGCCGCCTTTAAGCATTTCTGCCAGGCCTCGCTTGACGAGATCTGTGCCGTGTTGTGGTGTTTCCACGAGTCAACTCCTGATACTGAAGGCTCTAATTCTATCCATCTCTGATAGATCGGCAACGCCGTTTCTACTGTTGTTCCACTGCACCCTGGTAGAGGTCGAGATACCGGTCTACGATGCCGACGACACCAAAACGTTTCACCACCTCACGACCCAGCAGGGAACGGCGCTTCCGCTCTCCAGGATCATTGAGCAGGGCAACAATGGCAGTCGCCAACGCCTCGGCATCTCCTGGTGGAACGACCACTGCAGCAGTGTCAGCAACGGCTCGGAAGGCGGGCAGGTCCGACATTACGAGCGGCGTCCCGCACGCAAGAGCCTCAGCAACGACCAACCCGAAACTTTCGCCGAATCGGTTAGGCGATACTGCCACTTCAGAACTGGCGAGGAGCTCCCACTTCTCTGCAGTCGACAGCAAGCCGTGCTGGGTGATCCCTGGGCTCGGATCCGCTCCGGTGGTGAGGTGGAGTCGAGCGTGAGGCACAGCTTTGAGTACGTTTGGCCATGCGTCCACCAATACGCTGATACCTTTGCGAGGCTCGTCACGGCCAATACATACAACCTGCCCACGCTGTCGATTACTACGAAGTGCGACAGCCTCCACTGCGTTCGGAACGATCTCTAGGCTGCGGCGCCAGTTGGCTGCGGCAACCTCAGAAACTGCTACTCCAGTGGCGGGTGCGGGAAGCCTATTGATGATTGCGCGGCCAAGGGCACCCCTTCGTCGCGGGGCATCGGCGTGGAAGGTGTGCACCTGTGGCATGCCAGAACGAGCTGCCCACCAGCCCAAGGCAGGAAGTGCCGGCTCGTGAACGTGTAGAACATCCATTGGTCCAATAGCTTCCATGAAAGCGTTCCGGCGACTTGGGTTCAGTAGCAACGGAGCAACCGACCCGTTGCCTGGCATGGAAACTGTTCCGCCAATGCGTATCTCCCCGTAGGGAGCGGTTTCGAGACCAGGCCCGACGATGACGGCTTCGTGGCCCCGGTTGCGGATCTCAGAAGCCAGGAACCGCACTTGGTGTTGGACTCCGCCTGGGAGATCAAGCGAATACGGACAGATCAATCCGATTTTCATTGTTTGTATCCAGGATCGGAAGGCCAGTTGGGTTGAAGAACGTGCCATTGTGCCGGGTCACGTTTCAAAAGGATCTCGAGTTGTTGGGCTACGGTCGTCATCGCCGATGGCAAAGCGTCTCCCATGTTGCTCTTGTCGAACGTCATTGGTGCTCCGACAATGAAGCGGTGGCCTCGTTTGGTCAGCTGGCACACGACTGGCAAAAGGGGCGCTCCGGTGGCAGCTGCAAGCGTTACCGGACCGCCGGGCAACTTGGTCTGTTCACCGAAGAACTCGACCGGGATGCCAGCCCCTGTCACATCTCGGTCACAGAGCAGCGCGACCACCCGACCCTGCTTCACTGACCGTATCAATGAGACGAACGAACTTCTGGAACCGTCAGCCAACACGATTTCGATGCCGGCCTTGGCGCGCATATCGATGAACCACTGGGTCATCGCATCGTCCTGAAGGTTTTCTGCCACCGCAATGATCGGGGCTCCCAGTGACAGCGGATATACAGCGGCGTAATCCCAGTTGCCAACATGCCCAACAGCCAACACGACCCCTTTGCCACTCGTCAAAGCTGCCTTGAGGTGCTGCTCGCCTTCAAACTCCATTCTGCTGAGGATCCCAGCCTGTCGATCCGAGCGGAGCCAGAAGGTTTCCAAGAAATACCGCCCGTAGCTCAGGAACCGCCTGCGAGCTATCCGCCGATCTTGCCGAGACACCGACCCTGGGTTGCCAGTCCGGAACCTGGCAGCGTGCCGCAAAGACGTTGCCCGAGCGGCTGGCTGTAGCGCCCACATCGCCCATCCTCCCAGAGCTCCCACAGGCCGAACAGCCCACCATGGAAGTGTCTGGACCACAGCCGATATACGCCTGAAGGTTTGCGCCTTAGCCACTGCCTAACTCTCTCCAAGTCTGCACCACCCGTTGCAGCACGGTGATCCATATGAGCAATACAAGAACCACCAGCACCGGGGTGAGCCAACCCGTGATGAGGGCTACTCCCATAATGATGACCCGTTCGGTGCGCCCAAGCAGCCCCGCAGCGCGATACGCTCCAAGAGCTTCTCCCTTCGCCCGGATGTACGAGGTGATAAGTGACCCGCCAAGGCCGAGTCCACTGAGCACGACAAGCCGTACATCGTCACTACCTACAATGCCAACTGCCACCCAAATGGCGGTTTCGCTCACGCGATCTGAAACAGCGTCCAGAAGAGCCCCACGCCGGCTGGCCGACCCGATAGCTCTTGCGAGGGCTCCATCAAGCATATCAAGGGCCGACCCCGCCACGAAGACCAAGCCCCCCCACACCAAGTGGTCGCTACCGACCAGAATCGCTCCGATGACTGTCACGGCTAGCCCAATCAAGGTCAGGGTCGAGGGCGTCAAGCCCACCCGAGACACGGCGGAGGTCGCTGGACGAAGCCACCGTGGGAGTTGCTCTTTTGCGATTCGTTCGATCATTGGTCGTAACGGTACCAACTTTGACGAGTTTGGCTTTCGCCAGACGGCCGATGTGTCGTACAATAGGGGTAGACCGCCACGACCATTCGGGTCGGCCGGCGATGATTTAGTTGAGGATGGTACGTTGATGAGTGATGCAATTCTGAGTTTGGGCGACCAGCAAATCGCTCTGCCGATCATCGAAGGAACCATGGGTGACCGGGCAATTGACATCACTCAACTTCGCAAGGAAACAGGGTTCACCACGTTTGACCGAGGCTTCGGCAACACTGCTGAAACCCGCAGTGACATCACCTTCATTAACGGCAGCGAAGGCGTTCTC
>CAXMSI010000082.1:0-7150 GCA_964196085.1 uncultured Acidimicrobiia bacterium
AAGGCTTCTTCATTGGCGTAGACCGACGATCGCGTATCGAGTACCAGCAACCCACGCGACTGCCAGGGGGTCTCCAGCTGTTTGATCATCAATTGGTCTCGATGAGCGGAGCTTTTCCAGTGGACTTGGCGCAGATCGTCGCCGTGGCGGAACTCTCTCATCGTGAAGAAGTCTTCACCTCCTCGAGAGGCAAATTCGGGGCGGGCGGCGTAGCTGCTTGGATCGCGGCCCCGCACCGGCGGGTAGCCACTGAGAGGGTGGGTCTTTGGATAGACGACAAGGCGGTCCTCGACGCCGAGGTCTCGTCTGGTTGATGCGAGGCCGAGGGGGTCTTACACAGTTACCGTCACGGGTCCAATCAGCTTGATACCCCGTTGCTGGCACGCAATTGAATAGGGCACGCTTGCAATTGTCTTGCCAGGCAACCTTGCCAAGACGCAAGCGGCCGTACCCAACCCTTCCACTCGGTCTTCGAGCAGCAGGCGATTGATGGGAAGCTCGTTTCGGTTCTCGATAGCCAGCGTTACGCTGACCTGATCTCCTACGGCCGCTTCAGGTGGTTGGACGATGCGTGAGATAGCGATGCTTCTTGAGCCAAGCCGGACCCAGAGCATGCCGAGCAGTACTCCAGCGTGCAAGACGAGCGCTGATCCGAGGAGCTCCGACTCCCTCAAGAGTCCCCACGCCATGGCCAACACAGTCGCAAGGCCCAAGACCACCCATCCGCGGCGCGTCGGCACCTATTGAACCGCGCCCGGGACTCTGGTCTGGTTCAAGATGGTCGTCAGGACCTCTGTCTCAGTCACCCCTCTGACCATCGATTCTGGTCGAACCACAATCCGGTGGGCAAGTACCGGGAGGGCAAGGAGCTTGACATCGTCGGCAGTTACGAAATTACGTCCCTGAGCGGCTGCTCGGGATCGAGCCAGCCGTAGCAGGTGCAGTCCAGCGCGTGGAGATGCTCCCAAGAGTAATTCAGCATCATTTCGAGTCGCTTCGAGGATGTCAACCAAGTAGCCCTTGGTCTCATCGGAAGTGTGCACTGAGCGCGCGGCCACAATCATTGAGAGGATGTCGTCAGCATGGAGTGCCGGCCCTAAAGAGTCGAAGGAGGAAACGCCTCCGTGGGTTTCGAGGATGTCGAGGTTGGTAGCCCGGTCGGGGTAGCCAATATCGAGCCGAGCCATAAACCGGTCAAGCTGAGCTTCGGGAAGAGGGTAGGTGCCCTCATGCTCCAGAGGGTTCTGGGTTGCGACCACCATGAATGGTGGGGCGAGGGCGTGGGTTACGCCGTCAGAGGTAACTTGGCGTTCCTCCATCGCTTCGAGAAGTGCCGCCTGGGTCTTAGGGCTGGCTCGGTTGATCTCGTCGCCCACGAGGATGTTGGTGAACACGGCTCCCCTCTTGAAAACGAACTCGGAGATTCCGCGATCCCAAATCGAAACCCCCGTGATGTCAGAAGGAAGGAGGTCGGGGGTGAATTGCACTCGTTTGAACGTGCAGTCGATGCTCGTTGCAAGGGATTTGGCTAGGAGCGTCTTGCCCACGCCGGGTACGTCTTCGATGAGCACGTGGCCCTCGGCTATCAGGCACAGGAGCAGGAGGTTGATTGCTTCCCTCTTCCCGCGAATCACTGTGGCGATATTGTCAGAAATCTTTTCAAAAGATGCCTGAAACCAGGCCAAGTCTTGTGGTTCGGACATGGGTTCCCTTCCGGTGTTGTGCTGGGCATATAATGGTGCGTCATGAGACGTAATGGTTCGACAGCAGCAATGATTTCTTCTGTGGCCTTGGAGCCAACTGTATGGCTGGAAGCCATTCGGACTGGGTTTTCTCTTGCTAGACGTCGCTCAGTGCCGGTTCCGTTTCCTGATCCGGTGTATTTGGAGTGGCGCCTTGGCACGATCTATTCAACTTCGCCAGTGGTTGGGAGCGATGTTGTGACGTTCCTCAAATGGCGGA
Organism: uncultured Acidimicrobiia bacterium; assembly: GCA_964196085.1. Lineage (GTDB taxonomy): Bacteria > Actinomycetota > Acidimicrobiia > Spongiisociales > JAENVV01 > CAXMPE01. Next base: position 1,963 of record CAXMSI010000082.1, read on the forward strand.
AACTTCAGCGAAGGCTTGGACGTTGACTGAAGTTTCTGAACAAGGATCGGCGGCTAACGAACTCGAGACTCTGCTGATGGCCATCGACGGGGTAGCATCAGTCTTCATCGAAGAGGCCAATGGTTCCCCGGTATCTACCAGCCTTCGTCTCTCTGACGACGCAGATGAGGCGGCGGTTTCTGCAGCTGTGAATGTCGCATTGAGCGGCCGAGGTTTGAGAACTCAGGGTCAGGCTGGAGCTTCCGCAGAAGTGGCGGATGTGTTTGAAGGTCCGGTTGTAGACCATGGATTCTCTTCATCCAACTCAAAGGCTCCCCAAATTCTCGCGGTCTCGCCAGCTCGAGTGCAGACCGCAGAAATCACCCAGAACTCCGAGGGTTTGCGAGTCTCGGTATCCCTGACAGACGGAAGAACCGGAGAACGGGTGGTGGAACCGGGAGGCGACCAGATACGCATGGCGGTTGTTGCGATTGTCGGCGTGTTACTGGGTGTTGTGGGTGCACGGCTCACTCAGTACAAGGTGGAAGAGTTCGCAGGACGGCGGGCCGTGACGGTGATCATTGAACGAGGAAGCCTTGGAACTGGCGTGGGAACGGCGTTTGAATCAGGGACCGTATTCGAAAAGGGGACAGTCGAGCTCGCTATCGCTCGGGCGACTTGGGCCGCCATTCTTGGGTAGCGGCTACACCGCAGATTCAGAATCGAGGCCTGCCGGTTCCTCAGCAACGATTTCTAGGAACATGGGTGGTCGCTCCAGATCGCCGCGGGGCGCTAACAGCTCAGAAAGAGCGTCTTGTGCACTGACAACGTTTCGGACTACTTCGCGCAGCGCGGCGCGGCTTGGCGGCTCGACGTTACCGAGAGCCGGTGCCGAAGCCGCCACAACAGCAACGCCAACCGATTCGAGCCGTTCGACGATAAGTTCTTGTGTGATCAGGTTGGCTGACAGTACGTCTAAGTGATCGACAACAACAACATCGAACTCGCTCACCCCTGCCCATAGAGTTCGGAGACCGGGGCGGTCGTCGGTGTTGGACTCATCTTGAAAGACCGCTACCAAGGGTGAGTTCGTGGAGCGCCCCCAGCTTCGTAGGCGTTCGCGCTGGGCGTACAGCGTGTGGTCCGCTGACCCAGGCAAATCTCGAACGTATCCCACTGTCTGCATCGGCAGAGTCTGGGTGAGATGGCCTAGATTGTCAAGGCAATGGCTGGGTTGACCAGCCGCCGTTGCTACATGGCTAATTGGACGTGACAACGGCTTGGTCGCTGGTATCGTCGATCCGGTGGCAAAAGCTCTCGTCCTCAACGCAACATATGAACCACTTTCGGTGGTCGCTGCGCGTCGTGCCGCGGTTTTGGTGCTGCGAGGCCGGGCAGACGTGATAGAAGGCTCGGGTCGTGTCTTGCATGCTGAGCGAGTCCAAGTGCCTGTCCCTTCGGTGATTCGGCTAAACCGGTTCGTACATGTGCCGTTCGTGCGGGGGATTGCGGTAAATCGGCGATCAGTCTTCGCTCGGGATGACCATGCGTGTCAGTACTGCCGCAAGGGAGCTGAAAACCTTGATCATGTTGTGCCCCGGTCCAGAGGAGGCCAGCACGTTTGGGAAAATGTGGTTGCCTGTTGCAGTCGATGCAACGCTCGTAAGGGGGATAAGTTGCTGTCGGAGATCAACATGTCACTGATCGGCCGCCCCTCGGCCCCTTCTCGCTTCGGCTGGGTGTATGCGCGAGCAGGCATTGAACTCGACCCCCGTTGGGAAAGCTACATAGCTTAAAACACCCAACGAAGAGCTAGGACTAGCTAGCAGAGAACTGATTCCTCGATCCTGCATTCAGTACCTACCGCAACTCTCCAACTGGCGCACCATTTTTCGCGAAGTGGGGTTCTTGGGTTGACACGTGGGGGAAAGTGGGGCATAGTGGGACTCGGAGATCAGTATATGGAATGTACAGGCAGGAAAGCATGTTCACAGGTGAGTACGAACGCTCAGTTGACGACAAGGGTCGCCTCGTGTTGCCCTCACGACTTCGTGACGGTCTCTCCAACACGGCCAAGCTACTCAAAGGCCAGGAACACTGTCTCTACATTCTCCCCAACGACGAGTGGCAACGTCAGGCAGATCGAGTAGACAATGTACCGATCACCGACAAAAAGACCCGGCTCTTCCAGCGAATGTTCTTTGGCTCGACCGAGTCCATCAAGCTTGACTCCAACGGCCGGCTCGCTATGGGGGCGGCGCTCCGCTCGTGGTCGGGGATTGAGTCATCCGTCACTGTCATTGGCGTCAACACACGCATCGAGCTCTGGAGTCCCGAACTCTGGGCTGCGAGCCTTATCGACCTCGAAACGTTCTACGAAGACATCGACACGGGAGGTGGCTTAACGCCTTGATGCTCCACCGCTGCTGACTTGATCCATTGTCAGCCCTCCGGACTTACTTAGTTGGAAGGCCCCTCACTCCGCCCTCTTCCGTCAAAGTGCCAGCGCCCGGAGGGCTGACTGTGAACCAAAGCAGCTACCACCGCCCTGTCTTAAAAGACACTGTTCGAGACCTGATGGAACACGTTCCAGCGGGGCCAATTGTCGACGCCACGTACGGCGGTGGTGGTCATGCTCAGCAGTTCGTCGACATGGGGTACTCCGTCATAGCATTCGACCGCGATGATGACGTCCCTGAGCCCGGCCCCGGCATTGCATTCAGCAATATGGCTGGAGTGCTTGACGAAATGGGTGTTGACGAGATCTCGGGCGCTTTGTTCGACCTCGGGGTGTCGAGTCATCAGTTTGATGCCGGAGAGCGAGGCTTCTCCTATCGCTTCGACGCACCACTCGATATGCGGATGGATACTTCCCAAAAGCTTTCAGCCAGCACCATTGTCAACGAATGGGAAGCACAAGACATAGCCCATGTTCTCTACACGTATGGAGAAGAGCGGTTCTCACGAAGAATTGCCGAGAGGCTGATTGCCGCAAGGCCGGTATTGAGTACTGGACGGCTTGCTGAGCTTGTGAGGGAAGCTATTCCTGCGGCGACCCGCCGTACCGGTGGACATCCTGCCACCCGCACGTTCCAAGGCCTTCGGATCGCAGTCAACAACGAACTTGCTGAAGTAGAAGTAGGACTAGATGCCGCTCTTGATCGATTGGCTCCCGGCGGACGATGCCTAGTTATTTCGTATCACTCACTTGAAGACCGAATTGTGAAACATCGGTTCCGCGAAGCCGCCACCGGCTGTGTCTGCCCGCCAGACTTCCCAGTTTGCCAGTGTGATCAGACTGCAAGCATGAGACTGCTGTCTCGAAAACCGATGACTCCCACCGCAGCTGAGATTGAAGAGAATCCAAGGGCAAGGTCTGCCAAGATGCGCGGCGTCGAGGCGGTCGCGGCATGACAGCTCGACCGATAAGGAAAGCCTCTGGAACAGGCCTGACCGTGATTACTGGTCGAAGGCGCTTCTCTCCACTCATTTTGTTCCCATGGTTGGTGTACGTATTGCTGATAGCGGTCGCGTTTATTGGGCTGGCCTATGCCCAAACCTCGATGAACGAGGGGGCCGTGGTTTTGCAGGACATCCGGCGAGACATCGCGATCGAGGAGTCGAGAGCCTCCGCGCTTCGCCTGGAGATTGCTCGGTTGAGGGCCCCTGACCGCATCATTTTGGAGGCAACGGCGCTTGGAATGTCTACTCCAACCGTACCGCTTCGAACTGTGGATGCTGTAGGAGTGCGGTACCCGAAAGTTAGCTCTGTATCCCCAATCGAGAACGGGCCCGGCGCTGGCGTCCCGAATGAGGTGGCCAACGCTGCTGAAGTCGACCCGCCGGTCTCGTCGGACGGTTAGTCATGGGCAGGAAGGCCCAAGCAAAGTCTCGTGAGCTAAGGGTGCTTGCCCTCGGAGTTGCCCTCGTTGTTGTCTGGTTCGGGGTCGGCCTCCAGTTGTGGGACCTACAGGTCGTCCAGGCGGCTCAGTATCAGGAGTCAGCACTCGAACAGACCCTCCGTGTGAACGATCTCGAGGCTACTCGCGGCACAATCTTTGACCGTACCGGCCAGATTTTGGCGTTTACCATCGACTCCGACAGTGTCTATGTGCACCCCGACGACATTGAGGACCCGTTGGGGACTGCGGTACAACTCGCAGCAGCAGTAGGCCTCCCTCTGGACGTCGTGTTAGAGCGTGTGCAGAAGGACGCCGGTTTTGTTTGGATCAAACGGCATCTCGAACTCCGCGAGTCTGCAGCGGTAGCGGCCCTTGATCTGCCGGGAGTTTTCACGACTGTAGAACCCAAACGCGTATATCCAATGGGAATGAACGGCGCCCATACTCTTGGGTTTGTGGACATTGATGGCACTGGACTCGAGGGTCTGGAGTACCGATACAACGAGCTCCTTGCCGGCCGAGCTGGGTTTATCCAGGAGGAGTGGGGCAAGAACAACGTCCCAATCCCGCAAAGTGACGTCGACACGGTCGCAGCCGTTCCAGGCTCGGATCTGATCACCACAATGGATCTCTCTATTTCGCTGACTGCGCGGGAAGCGTGCGAGGCGGCGATTGTCCGAACTGGTGCACTCAGATGTTCTGTGGTTGTTATGGACCCGGCAACCGGTGAAGTTCTAGCCATGGAAACAGGCCCAAGCTTCGACCCAGAGAACGTGGGGTCGACTGATCCCGCTCAGCTACAGAACCGCAGCGTGAGGTCTCTGTATGAGCCGGGTTCCATCATGAAGGCGGTGACCGTCGCTGCAGCTATCGAAGAAGGCGTTGTCAACCCCAACACATGGTTCGACGTTCCGTCCTCTATTGAGCTTGATGAATACACCATCTATGACGGCGGACGGAAGGGCGAACCGACCATCGGCATGCAGGTGCGTGACATCATCAAACGTTCGTCGAACGTCGGAACAATTTTGATTCAGCGAGCGCTAGGTGACGACCTTCACCGCAGCTATCTGGCGAAGTTCGGCTTTGGCGAAGCAACCGGCGTTGACTTTTCGGGCGAGGCTATTGGCCAGCTCAACGTTGACGTCAGCTGCAGTACGTGTGCCCAGTCTGCTGCTATTGGCTACTCGGTCAATACCACCCTCCTCCAGATGGCCGCTGTCTACTCGGCAATTGCCAACGACGGGGTTTGGGTCCAGCCTCACCTTGTTCGCGAAGTTGTGACTGCTGGGGTCTCCATCCCATTC
>CAXMSI010000082.1:7192-7490 GCA_964196085.1 uncultured Acidimicrobiia bacterium
AGGCACTGGAGCTAACGCCGCAGTTGAGGGGTACTCAGTTGGTGGTAAGACTGGGACATCTCGAGTCTTCGCTGACGGCGAGTATCACGATGATCGTCACATTGCCTCGTTCGTTGGGATGGCACCCATTGACAACCCGCGGTTAGTCGTGGCAGTCATGGTTGAAGAACCGGTCACTGGTTACTCTGGATCGCAGGCTGCTGCTCCGGTCTTTGCCGAGATCATGCGATCGGCCCTGTTGGACCTCGGCGTTCAGCCCGATGAGTAAACGTCTCGCCGATCTCGCCGATCTCGTCAG